>NZ_LGEB01000058.1:0-82305 GCF_001279555.1 Micromonospora sp. NRRL B-16802
GGGTGAGCGCGGGGGCGGGAAGCGCGCAGGGCAGCGGGGAGCGCCGAGGGCGGGGAGGGTAGGAAAGGCAGGAAAGGTAGGAAAGGCAGGAAAGGCAGGTGACGCGGGCGGGCGTGGTGGGGGGATTAGCGGAGGCCGCGGCGTAGCAGTCTTGTGGGTAGCACCGTTGTTGCGGGCGGGGAGTCGTCGCCGGCGATGCGTTGGAAGAGGCGTTCGGTGGCGACCCTCGCCAGCTCCCTCGTGTCGTAGGCGACGACGGTCAACGGCCGGGGCATCAGGTGGGCCAGCTCGAAGTCGTCGAAGCCGACAAGCGCCGCGTCGCTGCCGCGCCGGTGCAGCTCCTGGAGTGCGCCGACGGTCAGCCGGTTGTTGCCGCAGAAGAACGCGGTGGGCGGGTTCGGTAGGTCGAGCAGCGCGGCGACCGCCCGTCCGGCGTCCTCCGGTGCGATCAGCCGGTCGCAGAGCAGCGACCCGTCCGGCTCGATCCCGGCGGCGGCCAGTGCCGTGCGGGCGCCGGCCAGTCGCTCACGCATTGTGGGCACGCTTGGCGCACCGAGCAGAAGGCCCACCCGCCGGTGTCCCTCGTCCAGCAGCGCGCCGACTCCGGCCTGGCCGCCACCCCGGTTGTCCAGCAGGACAGTGTCGGCGAGCAGCCCATGCGGCGGCCGGTCCAGGAAGACCACAGGCATGCCCAACTCGACCTCGCGGCGCAGGAACGAATGGTCGGGGCCTGCCGGCACCACAAGGAGCCCGTCGACCCGGCGCTGGGTGAAATCCTGGAGTACGGCGCGTTCCCGCTCCGGATCCTCCTCGGACGAAGCCGTGATCAGCATGGTGCCGTGGGCGGCGGCGATCTCGGCGGCGACGCTGGCGATCGTGGCGTAGAACGGGTTGGCGATCTCCTCGATGAGCAACCCGACTGTGGCGTTGAGCTGCCGCGAGCGCAGGTTGCGGGCGATGTCGTTGCGCCGGAAACCCAGCTCG
Organism: Micromonospora sp. NRRL B-16802; assembly: GCF_001279555.1. Classification (NCBI taxonomy): domain Bacteria; kingdom Bacillati; phylum Actinomycetota; class Actinomycetes; order Micromonosporales; family Micromonosporaceae; genus Micromonospora; species Micromonospora sp. NRRL B-16802. The sequence goes on from NZ_LGEB01000058.1 coordinate 985, forward strand.
GTGATGGCGGCGAGTACCCGCCCCAGTAACTCCTGACCCACCGGCTCGTCGTTTACCACCCGGGAGACGGTCTTCAAGCTGACCCCGGCGTGCCGGGCGACGTCGACCATCGTCGGGCGCCGGCGTACGGCCGGGCGGGTCGGGGTCTGGGTCACAGGGTGGTCCTCCACGGCGGACGCTGGTCAGCGGGCGACAGCGGCGAGCGCGTCGACCGCCTTTCGGGCGGCTATCAGCACCGGATCCCACACCGGCGCGTACGGCGGAGCGTAGCCCAGGTCGAGCGCCGTCATGTCGTCCACCGTCATGCCGTTCCACAACGCCACGGCCAGCGTGTCGATCCGCTTGGCAGCCTCGGACCAGCCGACGATCTGCGCGCCCAGCAAGCGGCCGCTGGGACGCTCCGCGATCAGCTTGACGGTCATCGGCCGGGCACCGGGGTAGTAGCCCGCCCGGCTTGTCGACTCGGCGATCACCGAGATGAAGTCGAAGCCCGCCTCGCTCGCATCCCGCTCGCGCAGACCGGTGCGGCCCACCTCCAGCTCGCAGACCTTCGTCACCGCCGTGCCGATCACACCCGCGAAGGTGGCGTACCCGCCGCCGATGTTGATGCCGGCCACCCGGCCCTGCTTGTTGGCGTGCGTGCCCAGCGGTATGTGCACAGGCATCCCGCTGACCCGGTGCAGCGTCTCCACGCAGTCACCGGCCGCCCAGACCCCGGGAAAGCCCGGCACCCGCATCCGGCGGTCCACCCGGATCCCGCCGGTCGGCCCGATCGGCAGGCCGGCAGCCTCGGCCAGCGCGACGTTCGGGCGTACGCCGAGGCCCAGGACCACGACGTCGGCCGGAATCGGCCCTTCGGCGGTGACCACGGCGGACACCCGGCCGTCCTGCTGTTCAAGGCCGGTGACCGGCAGGCCGGCGCGGATCGTCACACCCAGCCCGCGCATCGCGTCGACGACTAGTTCGGCCATGTCGCTGTCCACAGTCGACATGGGCTGGTCGGACGCCTCGACCAGGGTGACGGACAGGCCGCGCTGGATGAGCGCCTCGGCCATCTCGACGCCGATGTAACCGCCACCGATGACCACTGCCCGGCGCGGCTGCGGCTCCGCGTCCAGCCAGTCGCGCAGTGCCGCCCCGTCGTCGAGGGTCTGCACCCCGAACACGCCGCCGGCGTCGGTCCGCGCCCACGGCGGCTGTGCCGGCGTCGCGCCGGCGGCGTACATCAGCTCGTCGAAGTGCTCGCGGACCTCCCCGCCGCCCTCCAGGTCCCGGGCGACCACCTCGCGGCGTTCCATGTCGATGGCTGTCACCTCGTGGCGCATCCGCACGTCCATGGCGAACTCCGTGCGGAACGTCACCGGCTCCCGGGCGATCAACTGCTCCGGGCCGTCGACCTGACCACTGATCCAGTACGGGATGCCGCACGCCGAGTAGGACGTGAAGTGCCCGCGCTCGAAGACCACGATCTCCAGGTCGTCGGAGCCCCGACGGCGTCGGGCCTGGGAGGCCGCCGACATGCCGGCCGCGTCCCCGCCAATGACGATCAACCGTTGCACCACAGGTTCATCCTGTCACGCTGATCAGCCATGGGTCTGCCGTGCGACGTCCTGCACCACGTCGACGAGCCGCCCGGTGCGGGCGAACACCGCACGCTGTCGTGCCGCGCCCGTGCCGTGCCGGCGCAGCCCGCCCAGCAGATCGGTCACCTCGGCCCAGTCGCCGTGCTGCTCCAGGGCCGGTCGCATCCGCTCCACGAACCGGTCCAGCAGCTCCCAGGCCGGGCGCAGCTCCCCGGTGGTCACGTCGACGGCCTCGCCCTCCAGGCCGTCGTGCGCGGCCCGCCAGTGCGCGCCGACGAGCAGGTGGTGATCGGTCTGCAGGGCGGGGCGGCCGGCCTCGACGTCGTCCATGGCGGTGGCCACCAGGGCGCGGACCAGCGCGGCGACCAGCACGGCGTCGTCCACCGACGGGCACACGTCGCCGATCCGCAGCTCGACGGTCGGGTACTTCGCCGACAGCCGGGCGTACCAGTAGAGCATCCCCTCGTCGAGCATCACGCCGCTGGCGATCAACTGGCGGATCAGCCGCTGGTAGTGCTCATGCGACTCCAACCAGGGCGTCGGCGCCACCGACGGCCAGCGCTCCCACTCCACCGAACGCCAACTGGCATAGCCGGAGTCCTCACCCCGGGAGAACGGGGAGTTTGTGGTGACAGCGTGCAGCAGCGGCAGCCACGGCCGGACGTGGTTGAGCACCTGCACACCGGTGTCCGGGTCGGGAACACCCACGTGCACGTGCATCCCGTTGTTGCCGGGGCCGGGCACGAGCAGCCGGAACCGTTCGATCATCCGGTCGAAGCGTGGCTTGTCCACCACCGGCGGCACCGGCCCGTCCACCGGGCCCGTGCCGATCGCCAACAGCCGGACGCCGGCCCGCTCGGCGGCGTCGGCGAGCGCCTTGCGCAGCACGCCGAGGGAGTGCCGGATCGAGGACAGCTCAAGCCCGGGCGGGCTGCCGATCTCGATCTGGCTGGTCTGGAACTCCCGCTCCACCTGCCCGCGCAACTCCGCCGGCACCTGCTCCAGCACCAGGTCGACGGCGGGAACCGCGGCTCCGGTGTGCGGATCGACGAGCAGGAACTCCTCCTCGACACCGACGGTGAGCAACCCGGTCCCCGCGGCCGAACCGCTGGGCGCCTCCGTCACCTGGCCCGTCATCGCCACACCACCGTCCGCTCCAGCCGATCGCGGGCCGTCCGCGTCGGTCTGTCTGTGGTTACCCGCGGTGGTGACGCCCGGAAACGTGGCGTACGGCGCGTCGCATCGCGTGTCGCGCTTCGGCGCATGGGCCGCGCGTCGCGAATCGGCCGGACTGTGTGACACCGGGTCCTATGCTGAGCGCGTGCCGGTGCCGCTGGGGTTCCTCTGGGTCGCGTGGATGTCCGCGTCCGCCCAGCTCACCCTGCTCGCGGCCGACCCGTCCGACCTGCTGGCGGGCGTCGCGCTGACCGCCCTCGTGCTGCTCACCGCGCTGCTCGCGGCGCGGGTGCCCGGCGGGTCGGGGGCACCGGGTTTCGCACGCGTATGGGCCGGGCTGCGCGCCCGGTCCCGGGGCCGCCGGACGCCCCGACAGATCGATCCGGACGCCGCCGGGCGACCCCGACCCCGCGCACCAGGGCACCCCCTCGCCGCGTAGCGCCACACCGCCGCGCGGCCGATCCCACAGTCACCGGTTCTCCCCGCGCGTACGGCGCCGGGGGAGGACCTCACCGGAATCGGACCGAGGGGTTTCCCATGCTCGCCTTCGCACCGTTGCACACCGTTGTCGGCGCCGCCGGCAGCGCGCTGTCCTGGCTCACCGATCTGCTCGAACCGTTCGCCGGCGGCATGGCGACCGCCGCCGCCATCGTCCTGTTCACCATCGCCGTCCGCCTGCTGATCTCACCGCTGACCGTTGCGCAGGTCCGCGGGGAGCGGCGCCGCGCGGCGCTCGCCCCGCAGGTGCGCGACCTGCAACGCCGGTACGCCGACGACCCGGCGAAGCTTCAGGGTGAGGTGTTCGCGTTGTACCGGTCGGCCGGCGCCAACCCCATTGCCGGCTGCCTGCCGTTGCTGCTCCAGGCGCCGTTCCTGCTGGTGCTGTACCGCCTCTTCACCACAAGCGAGGGTGGCACCGGCCTGCTTGACGAGCGGCTGGCCGGTGTGCCGCTGGGTCATCACCTCAGCGACGGGTTGACGGGTGCGGCCCTGCCGCTCTTCGCAGTCCTGTTGGCAGTGCTGGTGGTGCTGGCGTGGTGGTCGTCGCGGCGCGCACGCCGGGCGTCGGCGGCGGTGGGCACCGTGGCCGGTACGCCTACCGAGGGGCCGGGGGCCGCCACGCTCGGCCGGTTGCTGCCGCTGTTGCCGTTCGCGACAGTGCTGGTGGCGCTGGTGCTGCCGCTGGCCGCGGTGATCTATCTGGTGACCACGACCGCCTGGTCGGTGTTGGAGCAGGTGGCGCTCCGGCGTCCGCAGGCGGTCGCGCAGAGCGACGAGGCAGATCGACGTTGACAACTGCCATGGCGGGACGTACAACTCCTGAGAGAGCGCTCTCTCGACCGTCCCCCGCAGAGAGGCACGTCCATGGCACCTCCTTCGGCGGCCACCACCGCCCCACCCGTTCGACGTCGTCTGCTGGCGTCCGTCCTGCTCGTCGCCACCACCACCGCCCTGGCCGGCGTCACCATGACCGCACAGGCCGCCGTGCCGCCCCCCGCCACCGGCTGGAGCACGGTCTGGAGCGACGACTTCACAGGCGCGGCCGGCACCTTGCCGTCGGCCGCCAACTGGATCATCGACACCGGGTACAACTATCCCGGCGGCCCGGCCAACTGGGGTACCGGCGAGATCCAGCGCTACACCGCCAGCACCGCGAACGTCAGCCACGACGGCAGCGGCAACCTGCGGATCACGCCGCTGCGCGACAGTGCGGGCGGCTGGACCTCCGCCCGTATCGAAACCGTCCGCAGCGACTTCAAGGCCCCGGCCGGTGGCGTGCTCGCCATCGAGGGCCGGATCCAGATGCCGAACGTCACCGGTGCGGCGGCGGCCGGCTACTGGCCCGCGTTCTGGGCGCTCGGCGCTCCCTACCGGGGCAACTACCAGAACTGGCCGGGCATCGGCGAGTTCGACGTGATGGAGAACGTCAACGGCCTCAACTCGGTCTGGGGCGTGCTGCACTGCGGCGTCGCGCCGGGCGGGCCGTGCGACGAGTTCAACGGCATCGGCGCGTCCCGGGCCTGTCCGGGCAGCACTTGCCAGTCCGCGTTCCACACCTACCGGTTCGAGTGGGACGCCTCGACAAGCCCCCAGCAACTGCGCTGGTACGTCGATGGCCAGCTTTACCACACCGTCACCCAGAGCCGGGTCGGTGAGGCGGCCTGGTCGCAGATGACCTCGCACGCGGGCTACTTCCTGCTGCTCAACGTGGCGATGGGTGGGGCGTTCCCGAACGGGGTGGCCGGCAGCGCCACGCCCACCGCGGCGACCGTCCCGGGGCGGCCGATGCTCGTCGACTACGTGGCCGTGTACCGGCGCGGCGGCGGAACCACCCCGCCCACCACGCCGCCGCCGACCACGCCGCCGCCGAGCGGCACGCGGGACGCGTACGGGCAGATCCAGGCCGAGGCGTTCAGCGCGCAGAACGGCGTGATCGTGGAGGCGTGCGCCGAGGGCGGTCAGAACATCGGCGCGCTGCGCAACGGTGACTGGGTGCGCTACGACAACGTCGAGTTCGGCTCCACGTCACCCCGGGACTTCGTGGCCCGGGTGGCCTCCGGCGCCGGCTCCGGGGTGAGCGGGCTGGTCGAGGTGCGGCTGGACAGCCCGACCGCGACGCCCATCGGCAGCTTCGCGATCGGTAACACCGGCGGCTGGCAGAGCTGGACCTCGGTGCCCGGGAACGTCGCCGCGGTGACCGGCCGGCACTCCGTCTATCTCACCTTCACAAGCGGTCAGCCGAACGACTTCGTCAACGTCAACTGGTTCACCTTCCGCCGCTGAGGCAGGGCGTCCGCCGGGTCTCCCACCGCGCCGAGGTGCGGCGGGAGGCCCGGTCGTCCGTGTCGGGGCGCGGTCATTCACGCCGGCCTCTGGACAGGAACAGTTAAGTGTCTTAATAATTAGCGCCAACGTTGACGTACATGAATGCCCAGCCGGGCGTGGAGGGCCGCATGAAGCCTGCCAGATCCCTTGTCCTGTCCCTGGTGACCGTGCTGGCGGCGACGCTCGGCGCGGCCTGGGTGGCGCTGCCCGCGTTCGCCGCCGGCCCGACCGCCAGCTTCGTCAAGACCGCCGAGTGGGGCGCCGGCTGGGAGGGGAAGTACACGATCACCAACGGCGGCAGCTCGACAATCAACGGGTGGAACCTCGTCTTCGACCTGCCGTCCGGCACCGCGCTCGGCAGCTACTGGGACGCGTTGCTCACCTCCGCCGGCCAGCGGCACACCTTCACCAACCGGTCCTGGAACGGCAGCATCGCCCCCGGGGCGTCGGTGTCCTTCGGGTTCCTGGCCAGCGGCTCCGGCTCACCGACCGGCTGCCAGCTCAACGGCGCACCGTGCGGCGGCGGCACCCCACCGACCACCCCGCCTCCCACGACCCCGGCCCCGACGACCCCGCCTCCCACTACGCCGCCTCCCACTACGCCTCCGCCGACCACGCAGCCGCCCACCGGCGGGCTGCCGAAGCACCTGCTCACCGGCTACTGGCACAACTTCGACAACCCGGCGGTCGAGTTGCGGTTGCGCGACGTCCCCACCCAGTACGACCTGGTAGCTGTCGCCTTCGCCGAGGCCACCTCGACGCCGGGCGCGCTCACCTTCGGCGTCGACCCCGGGCTCGCTGCCTCGCTCGGCGGCTACACCGACGCGGACTTCAGCGCCGACGTGCGTACCCTGCACGCCCGGGGCCAGCGGGTCATCCTCTCTGTCGGCGGCGAAACCGGGCGGGTCACTGTCAACGACGCGGCGTCGGCCACGGTGTTCGCCGACACCGCCGCCGCGCTGATCAACCGCTACGGCTTCGACGGCATCGACATCGACCTGGAGAACGGGCTCAACCCGACGTACATGGCGCAGGCCCTGCGAGCGCTCCGCGCCAAGATCGGCGCCGGTCTGATCATCGCGATGGCACCGCAGACGATCGACATGCAGTCCCCGGCCAGCGGCTACTTCAAGCTCGCCCTGGACATCAAGGACATCCTCACCGTCGTCAACACCCAGTTCTACAACTCCGGGGCGATGCTCGGCTGCGACCAGAACGCCGCGTACTCCCAGGGCACCGTGAACTTCATCGTCGCGCTGGCTTGCATCCAACTGGAGGCCGGACTGCGCCCCGACCAGGTCGGCCTCGGCCTGCCCGCCGGCCCGGGCGCGGCCGGTGGCGGCATCGTCGCGCCCAGCGTGGTCAACGCGGCGCTGGACTGCCTGGCCCGCGGCACCAACTGCGGCAGCTTCCGGCCGCCGCGAACCTACCCGGGCATCCGGGGCGCGATGACCTGGTCGGTCAACTGGGACGTCAGCAACGGCAACGGCTTCGCCCGCACGGTCGCACCGCACCTGGACACCCTGCCCTGAGCCGTCCCGACGCCCGCACCGGCGTCGGTACCACCCGTGCGGCCGAGGCCTCACCCGGCCGCACGGGGCGCCATCGCCCGCCGCTTCACCGTCGGGCGACACCCCCCACCACACCGGTCCCTGGAGGCCACGTGAAACTCCGATCCCCCCGCGCGGCGACGTTCGCCGTCGCGCTGGCCGCCGCGCTGGTGGCGACCACCGTCGTCGCGCCGCAGGCCGCGTCCGCCGCCACCGCCGCCTTCGTCCGCACCAGCAGCTGGAGCAGCGGGTACGAGGCGAAGTTCACCGTCACCAACAACACGTCCACGTCGATCACCTCCTGGAACGTCCAGTTCGACCTGCCCGCGGGCAGCACGATCGGGTCGGCCTGGGACGCGGTGGTGAGCAGCTCGGGCCAGCACGTGACTGCCCGCAACCAGTCCTGGAACGGCGCGCTGGGTGCCGGCGCGAGCACCTCGTTCGGCTTCGTCGTCGCCGGCACCGGGGACCCCACCAACTGCACAGTCAACGGCTCACCCTGCGCTGGCGGTCCGACCACCCCGGGTGCCCCCGCCACGCCCGGCGGACTGCGCGTCACCGGCACCACCGCGTCGGCGGTGTCGCTGGCCTGGAACGCGGTGAGCGGCACGGTGACCGGCTACCGCGTGTACGAGGGTTCGACGGTCCGTGCCACTGTCACCGGCACGTCGGCGACGGTGTCCGGCCTGGCCGCCTGCTCGGCGCACAGCTACACGGTCGCCGCGTACAACTCGGCAGGGGAGTCGCCACGGTCGTCGGCTGTCGCCGCGAGCACCACAGGGTGCACCGGCGGCGGCGGTTCGATGGCCGTCGCGCCCTACCTCTACCCGGGTTGGGGTGACCCGCCCGCACCGGCGACAGTCATGTCGGCGACCGGCGTCAAGTGGTTCACCATCGCGTTCGTGCTCTCCGGCGGCGGCTGCACGCCCGCCTGGGACGGTGGCGGCCCGCTCACTGGCGGCGTGCACGCCAACACCATCGCGGCCATTCGGGCGGCAGGCGGCGACGTGATCCCGTCCATCGGCGGCTGGAGCGGCAACAAGCTCGGCCCGAACTGCTCCTCGGCCAGCGCCCTGGCCGGCGCGTACCAACAGGTGATCAACGCGTTCGGGCTCAAGGCGATCGACATCGACATCGAGAACAGCGACGAGTTCGAGAACGAGGTCGTGCAGGACCGGATCCTCGGCGCGCTGAAGATCGTCAAGCAGAACAACCCGGGCCTGAAGACGATCATCACGTTCGGCACCTCGACCACCGGCCCGTCGTACTACGGCACCCGGCTGATCAACCAGGCCGCCGCGCTCGGCGCCAACATCGACACCTTCACGATCATGCCGTTCGACTTCGGTGGCGGGGCCAACATGTACCAGAGCACCGTCAACGCGGCCGAAGGACTGAAGAACACGCTGAAGACGGCCTTCGGCTGGTCCGACGCGACGGCGTACGCCCACATGGGCATCTCCGGCATGAACGGGCTCTCCGACCAGCAGGAGTTGACCACGCCGGCCACCTGGGCCCAGATCCGTGACTGGGCGAAGGCGCGCGGGCTGAGCCGGTTCACGTTCTGGTCGGTCAACCGGGACCGGCCGTGCCCTGGCGGGGGAGTCGTCTCCAACTGCTCCGGCATCGCGCAGAACACGTGGGAGTTCACGTCGATCAGCGCCCAGTTCGGCTGAGGCGGACGCAGATCAGCGACCGGCGGTCACCGACCGCCGGTCGTCGCGTCCCCGGCGCCGGCGGATCTTCCGGATCGCCCAGCTGGCAGTCATGACCACGAAGACCGCGATGATGGCGTAGTTGAACCAGTCGCTGTAGCGCTCGACGTCCTGCCAGCGGCTGCCCAGCAGGTAGCCGGCGCCGACGACGAGGCCGTTCCACACGCCGCTGCCGATCGTGGTGAGCAGGATGAACTCGCCCAGCGGCATCCGGTTCGCCCCGGCCGGGACGGAGACCAGGCTTCGCACCACCGGCACGACCCGGCCGATCAGCACCGCCCACCGGCCGTGCCGCTCGAACCAGCGGTCGGCCTTCTCCAGGTCGTCGCGATCCACGAGCGGGATGTGGTCCAGCCAGCGCTTGAGACGCTCCTCGCCCAGCGCCGCGCCCAGCCAGTAGAGCACCAGCGCGCCGACAAGCGAACCGACCGTCGCGGCGAGCGTCACGAGGAAGACGTTGAACTGGCCCTCGTGGGCCAGGTAGCCGGCCATCGCCAGCACGATCTCGCTGGGGATCGGTGGAATGATGCTCTCCAGCGCCACCAGCAGGGCGACGCCGGCCGGACCCATCGCCTCGATCACGGAGGCCACCCAACCGGTCAACCCGGTGAACTCGGACGGGTCACCCGCCTGGGCGTACGCCATTGGTCGTCCTTCCGGGCCGGCAACGGGGATCAGAACCCTCTACCCCTCGACGGGCCCACGCACACCTGCCCGGTGAGCTGGCCCACCCGCTCGGGCCTCCGCGCGCCGCCCCGGTCGCCCGCCCGGCCATCAGTCTTCGGGGTGCACCGCCGTGTCGGCCGGCCCCTGCCGCCAGCCGGTGAACCGCACGACGAGCCCGGTCCGCGAGGGCGCGCAACAGAACGGGCCCGCGGTGACCTGTGACTCCGGGTCCAGCGGCGTCAGTCGGACGAGTCGCCACGGCTCCTCGTCCACCCGGGCCCGGACGGTGAGCGCGTCGCCGGCCCGGCTGACCCGGACCGTGACCACCCGGTCCGCCCACTCCGGCACCGGTGCCACCGACCAGTCGGAGAACTCCCGCGTCACCACCGCGCCGAGTTGCAGGTCGCCGTCGCTCACCTCGACGCCGGCCTTGGTCCAGGTCCGCTCGTCCACCCACACCAGGACGCCGGCCTGGTCGAACTGCTCGGTGAGTTCGAGGGCGAAGCTCACCTCCATGGCGGTGCCGACAGGCAGCGGCGCGAGCAGGGCCGGGGCGTCCTCGTGGACGAAGCCGTAGCTTGTCCGCCGCCACAGGTCACTCTCGGCCGCGGGCTCGACAAGCAGTTCACCCTTTGGACCGTGCTCGGTGCGCACCGGCGGGTGCAGCCAGGTGCCCCGGACCCAGTCCAACGGCTCACTCGGTGGTACGAGCTCGAACGCCATGAGGGAAACGGTACCCGGCGGGTTTGCCGCGATGATCAATCGGACATGTTTGGACGGCATGGGTGACCGTTGGTATTCCGAAGCCGTTGTCTACTGCCTCGACATCGACACGTTCGCCGACTCCGACGGCGACGGGGTCGGCGACATCCGTGGCCTGATGAGCCGACTGGACTACCTGGCCCGGCTGGGCGTGACGTGTCTGTGGCTGCACCCCATCCACCCCTCGCCCAACCGTGACGACGGGTACGACGTCACCGACTTCTACAACGTGGACCCGCGCTTCGGCACCCTCGGCGACTTCGCCGAGCTGCTGCACCAGGCACAGAACCGGGGCATCCGCGTGATCATCGACCTGGTGGTCAACCACACCTCCGACGAGCACCCGTGGTTCCAGTCCGCCCGATCCTCGCCGGACTCCCCGTACCGCGACTGGTATCTCTGGTCCGACCAGGAGCCAGCGGACCGACACCAGGGCATGGTCTTCCCCGGGGAGCAGAACGAGACCTGGACGTACGACCGCACCGCCAAGGCCTGGTTCTACCACCGCTTCTACAAGTTCCAGCCCGACCTCAACGTGTCAAACCCGCAGGTCCGCGCCGAGATCAAGAAGATCATGTCGTTCTGGCTCCAGCTCGGCGTCTCCGGTTTCCGGATGGACGCGGTGCCGTTCATCATCGAGCTGACCGAGCCGGGCAACCCGAAGTCGCCAAAGGACTTCGAGTTCATCACCGAGCTGCGCCAGCACGTGCAGTGGCGCCGTGGCGACGCCGTCCTGCTGGCCGAGGCGAACGTCGAACCCGACGAACTGCCCACGTTCTTCGGCGACGGCAGCGGCTCCGGCAACCGGATTCACATGCTCTTCGACTTCATGCTCAACGGCCGGCTCGTGCTCGCCCTTGCCCGGCACGACCCGGAGCCGCTGATCGAGGCGTTGCGCGACACCCCGAAGCTGCCGGTCGGCGGGCAGTGGGCCACCTTCCTGCGCAACCACGACGAGATCGACCTGTCCCGGCTGACAACCGAACAACGCAACCAGGTGTACGCCGAGTTCGGCCCGGACGAGAACATGCGCATCTACGACCGGGGGATCCGCCGACGGCTGGCCCCGATGCTCGGCAACGACCGGCGGCGCATCGAGCTGGCGTACGCCCTCCAGTTCTCCATGCGCGGCACGCCGGTGCTGCGCTACGGCGAGGAGATCGGCATGGGGGAGGATCTGTCGCTGCCCGGCCGGGAGGCGATCCGTACCCCGATGCAGTGGTCCTACGCGACGAACGCCGGCTTCTCCACGGCGGACCCGGAGAAGCTTGTCCGCCCGGTCATCGACAAAGGTGAGTTCAGCTACCAGCAGGTAAACGTCACGGCCCAGACCAGCGACACGAAGTCGCTGTTCGCCTGGTTCGAACGCATGATCCGCACGCTGCGCGAGGCGCCCGAGATCGGCTCCGGCTCGACCACCCACATCGACGTATCGATGCCGGCCGGCGTGCTGGCGCACCGGGCGGACGGGCCGACCGGGACCATGGTGTTCGTGCACAACCTCGGCACCGACGACGTCGAAGTGGACCTGAGCAGCCTCGAACCGGAGGCCGACATGCCGATGGACGTGCTCAGCGACCGTGGCTACGGCGAGTTGGGCAAGCTCGGGGCGGTAAAGCTGGCCGGTTACGGCTACCGGTGGATCAGGCTCTGCCGTGGCTCAGCCTGGTGACCTCGGCCGGAAGGCTCCGGGGTTAAGCTCCTTCGATCGACCCCAAGTTACCCGGAGGTAGTCATGTCGGAGCCCCGCGTCGCCATCGTCACCGGAGCCGCACGCGGTATCGGTGCGGCCACCGCCCAGCGGCTGGCCGCCGACGGGATGGCAGTCGCCGTCGTCGACATCGACGAGTCGACCACCAAGGAGACGGTAGAGGCCATCACCGGCGCGGGCGGTCGCGCCCTCGGCGTGGGTGCCGACGTGTCCGACCGGGCACAGGTCGAGGCTGCCGTCGAGCGGGTCGCCGCCGAGTTGGGCGCGCCCACAGTGCTTGTGAACAACGCAGGCGTGCTCCGCGACAACCTGCTGTTCAAGATGACCAACTCCGACTGGGACACGGTCATGGGGGTGCACCTGCGTGGCGCGTTCCTGTTCAGCCAGGCCGCTCAGAAGCACATGGTGGAGCGCAAGTGGGGGCGGATCGTCAACCTCTCCAGCACCTCCGCCCTGGGCAACCGGGGCCAGGCGAACTACGCCGCCGCCAAGGCGGGCCTCCAGGGCTTCACCAAGACGCTCGCCATCGAGCTGGGGCCGTTCGGGGTGACAGCCAACGCGGTCGCCCCCGGTTTCATCGTCACCGACATGACGGCGGCCACCGCCGCCCGGATGAAGGTCGACTTCGAGGACTTCCAGAAGCACGCCGCCGCCGAGATCCCGGTCCGCCGCCCGGGCCGCCCGGAGGACGTCGCGCACACCATCTCGTTCCTGACCAGCGAGGGCGCGGGGTTCGTCTCCGGCCAGGTCATCTACGTCGCCGGTGGCCCGCGGGCCTGATGGTTCTCCCGACGAGGACGCACCCTGCACCAGGGAGCGTCCTCGTCGTGCATTTGGCGGGCCGCGTTCGTGCGGTCGGGCCGCGTTCGTGCGGTCAGGCCGGGTCGCGGCGGGTTCGCCAGAGCCAGAACAGGCCGAGCACCGGCAGCACCAGCGGGATGTAGCCGTATCCGCTGCCGAACTGCGACCACACCGTCTCGTCGGGGAAGAGTTCCCTGTCGACCAGGCTCAGGACGCCGACCGTGACGACCCCGACCAGCTCCACCGCGCAGCAGGCGAGCGCCACGCGCCGGCCGGCGTGGCCGGCACGGGCCAGCCCCACCGCGGCCACGATGTAGATGAGCGCGGCGACAGCGGAGAGCAGGTACGCCACCGGCGCCTCGTCGAACTTCGTGGCGATCTGGAGGCCGGCCCGGCTGGTCGCCGCGATAGCGAAGATCAGGTAGACGGCGATCAGCAGGCGGCCCGGACCGCTGTTCGTGGCGCGGCGGGTCGGCTGTGTCTCAACCACCGAGCACCTCCCAGGTCTGTTGCAACCGGACCACCACCACCGGGGTCACCAGGCAGACCGCGCAGACGATCGCGGAACCCCACCGGGTCGGCTCCATCCGGGCCAGCACCCAGGCCAGCGGTGGCAGGCAGACCAGCGTGGCCAGATAGCCGAAGAACGCGCCGGGCTCACCAGGTCGGTCGCCACCACCGATCGCGACGAGCGCGAGCACGCTCAGGACGACCAGCGCCAGCTCCAGCAGGGCCAGACCGGCGAACTGCACCCGGTCCGGTGGCCGCTGACGTATCGCCACGACCAGCGCCCACACCGCGACGAGCAGCGACAGCACGATCGATACCGTCGCGATGATCCCGTCCACCGGGGAGTTGGCCGCCGCCGCGCTGGTCATCGGCCCCACCCGATCGTTGCCTCGGTCACCGGCACAGCCTACTAACCGTCGTAGTACCCCACGATCCTGCCTCGCTGTCGTCGGTTGAGTGTCGTCGCGTTCCCCGACGCGGGCAGCGCAACAGCTTCCATCCGGAGCGCTCTCGGCACCGGTCGCCACGACCACCCGGGCGCTGCGTTGGTCAACCCGCCGCCGGCACGCCCGGTGCGGCGACTAGCGTGGATCAGGGCCGTGGCGTCGCCGCGGTGGGGACGACGGCGGAGGTACACGTGCTGCGGTTCGGCTTGTTCGGCACCGGTCACTGGGCGATCGAGACGCACGGGAAGGCGCTGCACGCACACCCGGACGCGGAACTCGTCGGGGTGTGGGGGCGCAACCCGGAGCGGGCCGCCTCGCTCGGCGAGATGTACGGGGTGCCGACGTACAACGACATCGACGCCCTCATCGAGCAGTGCGAGGCCGTCGCCGTCGCGCTGCCGCCGGACATCCAGGCCGACATCGCGGTACGGGCGGCCACTGCCGGCCGGCACCTGCTGCTGGACAAGCCGCTGGCGCTCACCGTCGAGGACGCCGACCGTGTCGTCGCCGCAGCCGAGGCGTCCGGAGTTGCCTCGGTCGTCTTCTTCACCCAGCGGTTCCAACCGAACGTCACAGCGTTCCTCGCCGCGACCGCCGCAGCCGGAGGCTGGCAGCACGGGCGGACCACCGCGTTCGCGTCGATCTTTCAGGACGGCAGCCCGTACGGCGGCTCGCTGTGGCGGCGGGAGCACGGCGCGCTCTGGGACATCGCCCCGCACGCGCTCTCGATCCTCCTGCCGGTGCTCGGCCGGGTGACCCAGGTGGCCGCCATGGACGGTCCGAGCGGCATGGTGCACCTGCTGTTCACCCACGAGGGCGGCGCCACCAGCAGTGCCGCGCTGTCCCTGGACGCCCCGCGCGAGGCGATGGCCCGCGAGTTCGTGTTCTACGGCGAGAACGGCATCGAAACCGTTCCGCACGGCGAGTACGACGCCGCCACCGCATTCGGGGTGGCAATCGACCAGCTCATCGAGCAGGTGCGCGCCGGCACCCGCGACCACCGCTGCGACGTCCGCTTCGGCCGCGAGGTGGTCACCATCCTCGCTGCCGCCGAATCCGCCCGCACCACCTCCCGCACAGTCCCCCTCCCGTAACCCCCCGTCCTCTCCCGCCCCGCCCCCACCCTCTCGTGTTGATCATGAGGTTAGCGGGGCCTGGAGCGCCGCTCCGGCCCGCCAACCTCATGATCAACGAGGTGATGAGAGGCGCGCGGTGGGGCGGGAAATCGGTGGGGTTGCGGGTGGGGGATCGGTAGGGTGCGGGCATGTTCACGCATGCACTGATCGAGGGGGCCGTTGCGCCGGCCGCCTGGGGCGCCCTGCTGGTGTCCCGTCCGCGAGTCCGGCGTCCGGCCCTGGCCGGCCGGGACGCGACCCGCCGCTGATCGGTCCACCCACGCGGTTGGCCGGGGCCCAGCCCCACCACCGCTGATCGACTCACGTCCACGGCAAGCATCGTGCTGCCGAACTTTCGCGTACCCGTGTCATCGCCCAGGGCCGTCCGAGTCCCGATTCCTTCGGACAGGCCCGCAATGACGGCTGCCTGTCCAGCCCGTCGCCGAACGGCGACAGACAGGACGACGACCCGTGGCGCCCCGCAACTCCCGATCAACCGAACGTGACCGATCCCGTCGCGTACTCAGCCAGAACTTCCTCGTCGACAGGTCGGCCGTACAGCGGCTGGTACGCGCCGCCGACCCCGACCCGGCCGGGCCCGTGCTGGAGGTCGGTGCCGGCCGAGGCCAGCTGACCCGGCCGCTCGCCGCACGCTGTGGGCACCTGACGGCGTACGAGGTCGACCCGGCCGCCGGCCGGGAGCTGGCAGCGGTCTGTGCCGCCCTGCCCAATGTCGAGCACCGGCAGGCAGACTTCCTGGCCGCCGAGCCTCCACCGGAGCCGTTCGCTGTGGTCGGCAACATCCCGTGGTCGCTGACCTCCGCCGTGGTGCGGTGGTGCCTGGCCGCGCCCCGGTTACGCTCGGCCACCCTGCTGACCCAACTGGAGTACGCCCGGCGGCGCAGCGGCGACTACGGCCGGTGGACCCGGCTCACAGTGTCGACGTGGCCGGAGGTCGACTGGCGTCTCGCAGGGCGCGTGCCGCGTACCGCGTTCCGTCCGGTGCCCGCCGTGGACGCCGGGATCCTGCGGATCGAACGGCGCGCGGAACCGCTGCTGCCGTGGGCGGCACTGCCGGCGTACCGGCGATTGGTGTCGGTGGGTTTCGAGGGCTTGGGCGGGTCGCTTGCCGCGTCCCTGCGCCGGCACCACCCGCCGGCCCGGGTCGCCGCGGCTCTGCGGGCCACGCGGATCGCGGCCGACACCCCTGTCGGGTACGTGTGGCCGGAGCAGTGGCTGGTGCTGTTCCGCCTGCTGCACGCTCGCTGACGCCCGGGGCCCGGGACCGCGAGCAGAGGTGGGCCCGGGCCCTGGTCCGGGGCCGTTTCAGGAGAGGGTGGTCAGCGCGGCGGCGAGCTCGTCCGGCGACTCGAACTGCTCCGCCGGCAACGCCTGCACCATCTGCAACAACACCGTGCTGGCCCCGTTCTCCTGCGCCCAGCGGAACAGGTCCTCGCGGGAGACCGGGTAGTCGAGCCCGGCCAGGTACTCCTGCAACTGCAGCCCGGTGACGGTCATGCCGGGCTGGCTACCCGCTCGCCCCGGGCGTACACCGGGGCGAGCCGGGTGGCGGCGGCCCGTCGCCGGACCGCGAACGACGCGCCCGGCGGCCGGCTCGCCAGCGCGGTCAAAGCCGCCGGTCGCGCGGCGTGTCGGCCCACGGCGCGCCGACGGTTTGTCGAAGCGGTCGCCGGGTAGCCGCTGCCATGCTGGTTCAGCGGCTCGGCGCGCCGAGCGACTTCGACCCGTTGCTGGAGCGCGTACGGGACTCCCGGGTGGTGATGATCGGCGAGTCCACCCACGGCAGCTACGACTACTACCGGTTGCGTGAGCAGCTGACCCGCCGGCTGATCGCGGAGTGCGGTTTCTCGTTCGTGGCCGTGGAGGGCGACTGGCCCGACTGCGACCGGGTGCACCGCTCGGTCACCGCCGCGCCGGGCGGGGCGCTGGAGCCGCAGAACGCACTCGAACGCTTCGAGCGGTGGCCGACGTGGATGTGGGCGAACGCCGAGGTGGCGCGGTTCTGCAGCTGGTTGCGGGCCTGGAATCTGGAGAGGCCGGAGCAGCAGCGGGCCGGGTTCCACGGGCTCGACGTGTACAGCCTCTGGGAGTCGATGCAGGCGATCTTCGACTACCTGGGGGAGGAGGACCCGAAGTCGCTGGAGGCGGCGCAGGACGCGTACCGGTGCTTCGAGCCGTACGGCAAACGGGTCGAGGATTACGGCGCGGCCAGCCGCTTCGTCTCCGCGCGGTGCGAGGAGGAGGTGATCCGGCTGCTGGCGCGTACCCGGGAACACGCTCTCGCCGACGGCCCGGACCGCTTCTCGGCCTGGCAGAACGCCGAGGTGGTGGCCGGCGCGGAACGGTATTACCGGGCGATGGTCGCCGGTGGCCCGGATTCCTGGAACATCCGCGACACCCACATGCAGGACACCCTGGATCGGCTGCTGCAACGGTACGGCCCGGACGCCCGCGGGATCGTCTGGGCGCACAACACGCACGTCGGGGACGCGCGGGCCACCGACATGGCCGCGGACGGGATGGTCAACATCGGGCAGTTGGCCCGGGAGCGGCACGGCGACGACGCGGTGACGCTTATCGGGTTCGGCACCTATCGGGGCACTGTGATCGCCGCTCCCCGCTGGGGCTCGCCGCCGGAGCCGATGGTGGTGCCGCCGGCGCGGGAAGGTTCGGTGGAGCGGCGGTTGCACGAGCTGATGCCGGACCGGGCGGTCCTCGTCTTCGATGGCGACCAGCCGGGCTGGGTCACCGACACGGCGGACCACCGGGCGATCGGTGTGGTCTACGACCCGTCGTTCGAGTCCTGGGGCAACTACGTGCCGACGCGGCTCGGTGAACGCTACGACGCGTTGATCTGGTGCGACGAGACAACAGCCCTACACCCGCTGCCGGTCCCCGCGGCCCCAGGGGAGATGGAGACGTACCCGGCCGGGGTGTAACGGCCCTTGCTGGCGTCGATCATGGAGTTGTGGTGCCGGACGAAGTGCCTGTATCGGGGCGCAACGGGCACCACAACTCCATGATCGACTAATGGGGTGTCAGACCCGGGACGGGGCCCGGTCATTCAGCTCCGTGCGGAGCTTTTCGCCCTCGATGTCGACGTTGGGCAGGACACGGGACAGCCAACGCGGCAGCCACCACGCCCGGTCGCCGAGCAGGGACATCACGGCGGGGACGATCGTCATGCGGACCACGAAGGCGTCGATGGCCACACCGATGGCGAGCGCGAAGCCCATCGACTTGATCACCGGGTCTTCGAGGAAGACGAAGCCACCGAACACGGAGATCATGATCAGGGCGGCGGCGGTGACCACCCGGGCGCCGTGGCCCATGCCGCTGATCGTGGCCTGCCGCGCGGTCTCGCCGTGCACGTAGTCCTCTCTCATACGCGACACCAGGAAGACCTCGTAGTCCATGGCGAGGCCGAACAGGATGCCGATGAGCAGGATCGGCAGGAAGCTGATCAGCGGGGCCGGAGTGTCCAGGCCGACCAGGTCCGCGAGGTGGCCCTGCTGGAAGACACCGACAGTGATGCCGAACGTGGCGGCGACGGTGAGCAGGAAGCCCAGCGCGGCCTTGATCGGCACCAGCACCGAGCGGAACACGAGCATCAGCAGCAGCACCGAGAGCCCGACCACAAGCAGCAGGTAGACCGGCAGCGCGTCGGACAGCTTCTCGGAGACGTCGATACCGACAGCCGTGACGCCGGTGAGCAGCACGTCCGCGTTGGGGATTTCCCGTACCGAGCCACGGATCTGGTTCACCAGGGTCTCGGTGGCCTCGTCGGTCGGGCCGGTCTTGGGTACGACGCCGAGCAGCGCTGTCCGGCCGTCCGGGCTGACCTGCGGCGGGGCCACCGCGAGGACGTTCTCGGTGCCCTGGAGCAGGGTGGTGACCTGTGGCACGGCAGCCGAGGTGGCCTCCGGCGTGTCCCCGGCGACCACAACCGCGAGCCGGCCGGTGAAGCCGGGCCCGAATCCCTCGGTGGTCAGGTCGCTCGACACGCGCTGAGGTGAGCCGACGGCCGCCGTCGAGGGGTCCGGCAGAGCCAGCCGCATGTCCGGGGTGGGCAGCGCGAGCAGCCCGAGGCCGACCAGGCCGAGCAGGATGACGGGTACGCGGAACCGGGTGACGAGCCGCGCCCAGCGGAAACCGAACGTGGACTGGTCCTCGGCCGGCGCGGTCGCGGCCTCCGGCCGGTCGTCGAGGTTCGCATCGTCGACCGGCGCAGCCGCCCCGGCGGCACCGGCGCGCAGCCGTCGGGGGAGTACCCGGTGACCGGCGAAGCCGAGCAGCGCGGGCTGGAGGGTGATCGCGACGAGCACCGCCACTGTGACAGTGCCGGCCGCGGCGAGACCCATCACGGTGAGGAACGGGATGTTCACCACGGCCAGCCCGGCCAGGGCGATGACCACTGTGGCGCCCGCGAAGACCACGGCGGAGCCGGCGGTACCGACAGCACGGCCGACCGCCTCCTCCGGTGAGAGGCCGTCGAGCAGGTTCTGTCGGTGCCGGGAGGTGATGAACAGCGAGTAGTCGATGCCGACCGCCAGGCCGAGCATCAGCGCCAGGATCGGCGCGGTGCTGGTCAGCTCGATGACACCGCTCAGCGCGAACAGGCCGGCCATGCCGACGCCCACGCCGATAAGCGCGTTGAGCATCGTCATTCCGGCCGCCACCAGCGACCCGAACGTGATGAACAGGACGATGGCGGCCACCAGTACACCGAGCGCCTCGGTGGAGCCGACCTCCGGCTCGCCACCGAGCACCTCGCCACCGGGGGCGACCTGCCAGCCCTGCGCCTCGGCGGCGGCACCGACGTTCTCGTACGCGGTGCGCTGCTCGTCGGTCACCCCGTCGGAGCCCTTGGCGAACTGGACCTGGACCAGCGCGTACCGGCCGTCGGGCGAGACCGCGCCGACCTGGAGCGGGTCGACAGCACCGACCACGCCGGGCAGCGTGGCGGCTTCCTGGACCAGTCCCTTGACCACGGCCTGGCCCTCGGGGCTGGCCAGTTGGCCGTCCGCTGGCGCCTTGACGGCGATTGTGCCGGTGGCGCCGCTGGCCGCGGGGAACTGCTCGGCGAGCAGGTCGAGGGCGCGCTGGCTCTCGGTGCCGGGCATTGTGAAGTTGCTCGCCGTCGGGCCGCGCAGCGTCGCCGCAGCCAGACCGGCGGCGACGAGTACGACGAGCCAGAGCGCGACGACGAGCCGTCGCCGGCGCAGCGCGCCCCGGCCGAGCCGGTAGAGCAGGGTGGCCATCAGGAGTCCTTGTCCTCGGTCGTTGGAAGGTGTTGCAGGGTTGCCTCGACGGGTGTGATGGCCCGCCGTACGAGGGTGAGCAGGGCGACGCGCAGTTCGTCGTCGGGTACGTCGGCGAACTCGGCGCACGCCTCGGGGATGCCGGCCAGCAGCACGAATGCGGTGATCTGGGCGGCTGGCTGGTCGGAGTGCCCGGCCATGGCGTCGCGCAGGCGTTCGGAGATCTGCTGGATGTGGGCGAAGGCCGGCTGGCAGAGCAGTTCGGCGAATTCGCCGCGCAGGAGCGCGATCTCCCGCCGGAAGCGGACGGCGAGGTCGACGAAGCCGGTGGCGGCGGCCTCCTGGCTGTCCGTGCCGGTGCGGTCGGTGAGCTGGTCGTCAAGGTCTCGCAGCATCGCGATGGCCGGTGCCATCAGCTCGGCGAGGAGGGCTTCCTTGTTGGCGAAGTGGTAGAGCACTGTGGCCTTGGAGCAGCCGACCTCGCGGGCGATGTCCTGCAGGGAGGTGCCCCGGTATCCGCTTACCGCGAACTGCCGCGCCGCGGCGGCGAGGATGTCACCGTGCGTCGCGGAAACTGCTCTGGCCATCGCTGGTCCACCTCCGCAGACCAGCATGCCTGACCGATCGGTCAGACCCTGACCGATCGGTCAGAAAACCCTCGTGGTGTTCCCCACACCCGGGCCGCGTTTATCCGGCGTGTTCCCTGTCGTACCTGGTCCGCGCCTCGGCGATGGCCAGGCGATGCCTCTCGGCCCAGTTGGTCAGGGCGACCAGGGACTCGTACAGCTCCAGCGCCATCGGCGTGGCCGTGTACTCGACCTTGGGCGGCACTGTCGGATAGACCCGGCGGTGCAGCAGGCCGTCGCGTTCCAGGTTACGCAGCGTCAGCGTGAGCATCCGGCGGCTGATGCCCTCGATGTGCCGCTCCAGCTCGGTGAAGCGCACCGGCCCGTTGGAGGCGACAACCAGGATGCTGATGCTCCATTTGCCGCCGACCCGGTCCAGCACCTCGCGGACGGTGCACGCCCGGGCCTGCCCGGCAGTGAACGGCACGTCCCCGGCCGCGCAGGTCAGCTCTGCGGCGACGGGGGCGGACACATCGCTGTTCCTCTGGGACACAACAGTGCCTCCTTCCGCTCCGGCCCATGGTCACAGACGATGACGTCGGTAACAAAGCGTGCACCAAGGAGGAGTTTCATGGACCGGGTCGTTCCGCCCCGCTGGCCTGCGTTGCTCGTGCTCTGCGCCGGCAGCCTGATGATCATTCTGGACGGAAGCGTGGTGGCGGTCGCGCTGCCCGCCATCCAGCGCGACCTGGGCTTCACCGCGCCCGGCCTCGCCTGGGTGGTGAACGCCTACCTTGTCGCGTTCGGCGGACTGCTGCTGCTCGCCGGCCGCCTCGGCGACCTGCTGGGCCGGCGGCGCGTCTTCCTGGCCGGCGTCGCACTGTTCACGCTGGCCTCGCTGGGCTGTGCGGTGGCCACCGGGCCGGGCCAGCTCGTGGCCGCGCGGTTCGGGCAGGGCGTCGGCGGCGCGCTGGCAATGGCGGTGAGCCTCGGCATGATCGTCCGGCTCTATCCCGAGCCGGCCGAGCGGGCTCGCGCCATCGCGGTCTTCAGCTTCACCGGCGCAGCCGGCGCGTCGATCGGGACGGTGGCCGGCGGGTTGCTCACCGAGCTGGCCGGCTGGCGGTCGATCTTCCTGGTCAACCTGCCGATCGGAGCGCTCATCCTGGTCGCCGCCGTCCGCACCCTTCCCGCCGAACGGGGGATCGGCCTGCGGGCTGGCCTCGACGTACCGGGGGCACTGCTCGCCACCTCCGGCCTGATGGCCGCAGTGCTGGGCATCGTCGGCACCGCCGAGAACGGCTGGACCAGCGGCCGGACCCTCGGAGCGGCGGCGCTCGCCGCGCTGCTGCTCGGTGGGTTCGCCGTCCGCCAGCGCACGGCGTCGACCCCGCTGCTGCCGGGTCGGGTGCTGCGCGTACCAGGCCTGGTCGCCGCGAACAGCGTGCAGTTCCTCATGGTCGCCGCGTACTTCGGTTTCCAGTTCCTGCTCGCCGTGGAGCTGCAACTGGTCCTCGGGCTGGACGCGGCGGCCACCGGCTGGGCCTTCCTGCCCACCCCTGTGGTGATCGCCGTGATCTCGCTCGGCCTCGCCGCTCGGCTGATCGCCCGCTGGGGCGCCCGGAGCGTGCTGGTGACCGGGCTCGGCCTGGCGACCGTCGGCTTCCTGCTGCTCGCCAGGCTTCCCGTCGACGGCGGCTACCTCACCGACGTACTCCCCGCGATGGTGGTCTTCGGGGTTGCCGGCGGTCTGACCCTGCCGGCCGTCACCACCCTTGCCATGGCCGGGGCGACCGACGCGGACGCCGGGCTCGCGTCGGGGCTGGCGAACACCACCCAGCAGGTCGGCGGCGCGGTCGGCCTGGCGGCGCTGAGCACGCTGGCCGCCGTGCGCGCCGACGGTCTGCGGACCGCCGGTTGGGACGAGGTGGCCGCGCTGGCCGGCGGCTACCGGGCCGCGTTCGCAGTGGCCGCCGCCCTGGTGGTCACCGCGCTGCTGCTCTCGCTGGCCACGCTGCCCCGCGCGGACCGCCGCAATCTTCCCGCGTCGAAGCGCCGCGTCCGGTTGACCGGCAGTCCCCCGGCCGGGAGGGTGATCGGGTGACCGAGGCTGACGAGACCCGGGACGGCGTGGCCCTGACCAACCTGGACCAGCCGCTGTCCGACCGCGCCGACGCGACCAAGCGGAACCTGGTCGACTACCTCGACGCGGTCCGGGAGCAGATCCTGGCGCAACTGCGGGACCGGCCTCTGTCGGTGATCAGGGTCCGCCCGGGGCAGCCGCCGTTCATGCAGAAGAACCTGCCGAAGTACACCCCGGACTGGGTCCGCCGCGTGCCGGTCTGGGCCGAGGCCTCGCATCGCGAGATCTCGTACGCCCTCTGCGACGACCGGCGGACCCTGCTCTGGTTCGCCAACCAGAGGGCCGTCGAATACCACCCGACGCTCGCCACCGCAGCCGACCTGCACCGCCCCACGCACCTGGTGCTCGACCTGGACCCACCCGAGGGCGACGGCTTCGATGCGGCGGTCGGTGCGGCCCTGCTTGTCCGCCAGGCGCTCACCGACGCCGGTATGGCCGGAGCGGTGAAGACCAGCGGCGCCAAGGGCGTGCACGTCTTCGTCCCGATCGCCGGTGAGCCCACGGCGGAGGAGTTGGCCGCCGCCACCCGCGCGCTCGCCGTCCGCGCCGAACGGCTGGACCCGGCGCTCGCCACCACGGCGTACATCAAGGAGGACCGGGGCGGCAAGGTCTTCGTGGACGCCACCCGATCCGGCGGTGCGACTGTCGTCGCCGCGTACAGCCCCCGGCTGCGTCCCGGGATGCCTGTGTCGTTCCCTGTCGACTGGGCCGACCTGACCGCTGTGACCCCGGCGGACTTCACCATCCGGACCGTGCCGCCGCTCGTCGCCGAGACCGACCCGTGGGCCGCGCTGATGCCGGCGCCGCAGTCGCTGCCCGCCGACCTGGTGGCCGAGGGGCGGACCATCCCGGTGGCCCGGGTGCAGGCCATGCACGAGGGCAAGCGCCGGGCCCGAGCCCGCCGCGAAACCACCTGACGGTACGCCCGTGAGTGGCTCGCCCCGGCCTGGCCGCGCGCCGCGCTTCGGTGATCCAGGTTTGTCGGTGGTGTGTGGCACGATTTTCCAGATGAGCAGCAGACCTGCCGCATCGCGTCTCGACGATCTGGCGCGGCTGCGCCGTGTGCGTGACCGGATCGACAGGGAATACGCGCAGCCGCTGGATGTCGAAGCGCTCGCCCGGGGTGTGCACATGTCAGCCGGGCATCTCAGTCGGGAGTTCCGGCTCGCCTACGGCGAATCTCCGTACAGCTATCTCATGACCCGCCGCATCGAGCGCGCGATGGCCCTGCTGCGGCGCGGTGACCTCAGCGTCACCGACGTCTGTTTCGCTGTCGGCTGCTCGTCGCTCGGCACCTTCAGCACCCGCTTCACCGAGCTTGTCGGCGTGCCACCGAGCACCTACCGCCGGCAGGCGGCAGGAGCGACGGAGGGCATGCCGTCCTGCACCGCCAAACAGGTGACCAGACCGGTCAGAAATCGAGAAGCGCAGGTCACGCGACCGGGCCTACCGTGACCGCCACGGGTCGAAGCGGCATGGGTGGCCCTGGTGTCACCTCAAGCGCGACCCGACGAGCGCCGGCCAGCCGGGGCACGCCCGCCCGACAGATGGAGAGACGATGAGCAAGCACGCCGCCGACAGCCACGACCTGATCCGGGTGCAGGGCGCGCGCGTCAACAACCTCAAGGACGTCACCGTCGAGCTGCCGAAGCGCCGTCTGACGGTTTTCACCGGCGTCTCCGGTTCGGGCAAGAGTTCGCTCGTGTTCGGCACCATCGCCGCCGAGTCACAGCGCATGATCAACGAGACGTACAGCGCCTTCGTGCAGGGGTTCATGCCGACGCTGGCCCGGCCCGAGGTCGACGTGCTGGACGGGCTGACGACGGCGATCATCGTCGACCAGGAACGGATGGGCGCCAACGCCCGATCGACAGTCGGCACCGCCACGGACGCCAACGCGATGCTGCGCATCCTCTTCAGCCGGCTCGGGCAGCCGCACATCGGCTCGCCGAACGCGTTCTCCTTCAACGTCCCGTCGGTCCGGGCGAGCGGAGCGATCACCGTCGAGCGCGGCGCCGGCAAGACCAAGACCGAGAAGGCGACATTCAACAGGCTGGGCGGCATGTGTCCGCGCTGCGAGGGCATGGGCTCCGTCACCGACTTCGACCTGTCCGCGCTCTACGACGACAGCAAGTCGCTGAACGAGGGCGCCATCACCATCCCCGGCTACAGCATGGAGGGCTGGTACGGCCGCATCTTCCGTGGTTGTGGCTACTTCGACCCGGACAAGCCGATCGGCAAGTTCAACAAGAAGGAGTTGCAGGACCTGCTCCACAGGGAGCCGACCAAGATCAAGATCGACGGCATCAACCTGACGTACGTCGGTCTGATCCCGCAGATCCAGAAGTCGTTCCTCTCCAAGGACGTCGACACGCTGCAACCGCACATCCGCGCCTTCGTGGAGCGGGCGGTGACGTTCACGACCTGCCCCGAGTGCGGCGGCACCCGGCTCAGTGCGGAGGCCCGGTCCTCGAAGATCAACGGTAAGAACATCGCCGACGTCTGCGCCATGCAGATCAGCGACCTGGCCGGCTGGGTCCGGGGCATCGACGACTCCTCGGTCGCCCCACTGCTCGCCGGGCTGCAACACCTGGTGGACTCGTTCGAGGAGATCGGGCTGGGCTACCTGTCCCTGGACCGGCCGTCGGGCACCCTCTCCGGCGGCGAGGCGCAGCGCACCAAGATGATCCGCCACCTCGGGTCGTCGCTCACCGACGTCACCTACGTCTTCGACGAGCCGACCATCGGTCTGCACCCCCACGACATCGCGCGGATGAACAACCTGCTGCTGCGGCTGCGCGACAAGGGCAACACCGTGCTTGTCGTCGAGCACAAGCCGGAGGCCATCGCCATCGCCGACCACGTGGTCGACCTCGGCCCCGGCGCCGGTACGGCAGGTGGCGAGGTGGTGTTCGAGGGCACCGTTGCCGGGCTGCGGGCCAGCGACACCCTCACGGGCCGGCACCTCGACTACCGGGCCGGCGTGAAGCCGTCCGTACGGACGCCGTCGGGTCTGCTGGAGATCCGGGGCGCGAGCACCCACAACCTGCGCGACGTCGACGTCGACATCCCGTTGGGTGTGCTGGTGGTGGTGACCGGGGTGGCCGGGTCGGGCAAGAGTTCGCTGATCCACGGCTCGGTGTCCGGCCGGGAGGGCGTGGTGTCCGTCGACCAGAGCGCCATCCGGGGGTCGCGGCGGAGCAACCCGGCGACGTACACCGGTTTGCTGGAGCCGATCCGGAAGGCGTTCGCGAAGGCCAACGGTGTGAAGCCGGCGCTGTTCAGCGCAAACTCCGAGGGCGCGTGCCCCGGCTGCAACGGCGCCGGGGTCATCTACACCGACCTGGGAATGATGGCCGGTGTGGCGGCCACCTGCGAGGAGTGCGAGGGCCGGCGGTTCCAGGCTTCGGTCCTGGAATACCGCTTCGGTGGCCGCACCATCAGCGAGGTGCTGGCCATGTCGGTGACCGAGGCGGAACGATTCTTCGCCGACGGCGAGGCGCGTACGCCTGCCGCGCACGCCATCCTCGACCGGCTCGCCGACGTCGGCCTCGGATACCTCAGCCTCGGCCAGCCGCTCACCACCCTGTCCGGCGGCGAGCGGCAGCGGCTCAAGCTGGCCACGCGGATGGCCGAGAAGGGTGGCGTCTACGTCCTCGACGAGCCGACCACCGGCCTGCACCTCGCCGACGTCGAGCAGTTGCTCGGCCTGTTGGACCGGCTCGTCGACTCCGGCAAGTCGGTGATCGTCGTCGAGCACCACCAGGCGGTCATGGCGCACGCCGACTGGATCATCGACCTGGGTCCGGGTGCCGGTCACGACGGCGGGCAGGTCGTCTTCGAGGGCACCCCGGCGGATCTCGTCGCCGCCGGCTCGACGCTCACCGGCGAGCACCTCGCCACGTACGTCGGCGGTTGAGCCGGCGCGCCGGGGTCAGCTCTCGGTTCGACCCGGTCGGCTGATGGGGGCCGAGAGCATTCCGGCGATGGCGTCGACCAGGAAGTCGCCGACCTGCGGCCATCGGGGGTCTTCGCCGTCGCGTTCGGCGCGTGCCTCGACTTCGGCGGTCGCGGTGCTGACGATGCGGGTGATCAGGCGTGCGCGGCCGGCGACGATGTCCGGGTCGAGGTGCCGCAGCCGTGCCGCGAGTGACGCGCGCAGGTGCACTGCCTGTGGCGTGGTGTCCTGGGCTTCCCGCACGAGCGGCAGCGTGGCGGGGTTGTGGAGCACGTGGTCGAGGAACCGGGCTCGCCAGCTCGGTCGCGGCAGGTGGTCGAGCACCCGCATGCTCGGCTCCACGAGGCCGCGTATGTCGCCGAGGACGGAGTCCTCGGGTGGAGCCATTCCCTCGCGTTGTTGCGCCACGTCGTGCACGTGGCGGGCCATGAGCGCCTTGAGCAGGCCCTCGCGTCCACCGAAGTAGTAGCGCACCGCAGAGTGGTTGGTGTTGCCGGCCACCTCGGCGACTTTGCGGTCGGAGATCTCCGCGACGCCCGACTCGGCGAAGAGCCGCTCGGCAGCGTCGAGCAGGGCGGTGCGTGCCGCCACTGACCGCCCCATGACCCGGCTCCTTCGCTGTTCTCGCCCCCGGATGTGACTCAGGTCAACCTAGCCGGATTCCCGGTTCCGGCCTGCGCCGCCTACAGTTCGTAAGTCACTTGGCTTACAAACCGATCTGGAGAGTGCATGGACACCGAAGCCGTGATCGAGGCTGCCGACGTGATCGACGGCCGCCCGCCCGGCCCGGACCGCAAGGAACACATCATCCGGATGGTCGCCCTGTTCGTGATGCCGTTCCTCATGGTCACGATGATGTTCGCGACCTACATGGCGACAATGCACTCACCGCACCCCAGGGACATGCCTGTGGCGGTCGTCGGCAGCGGTGCCACCGCGCAGGCGATCGTCGACGGCCTCAACGCCGCGCCCGGCAACACCACCGACGCCACGCTGGTGCCCACCCGGGACGACGCTGTCGACCTGCTGCACGACCAGGAAGCCGCCGCCGCGCTGGTCCTGCCCGCTCCCGGCGGCGACAGCGCGACAATCCTCACCGCCTCGGCGGCCGGAGCCTCGCAGGGCGCCACCGTCCAGCAGTTGCTCGCGCCGGTGGCCGTGGCGAACAACTGGCAGGCCACCACCGAGGACGTCGCGCCGCTGCCCGACGGTGACCGGGCCGGCATCGCGGTCCTGTTCGCCGCCATGGGCATGATGCTGGCCGGCTACGTGCCGCTGAGCATCATGGTGATGGGCGTTCCCCACCTGCTGCGGCTGCGACGGTTCCTGCCCGTGCTGGCCGGCTGGTCCGCGTTCACCAGCTCGATCATCTGGCTCATCCTCGGCCCTGTCGTGGGCGCCGTCGAGGGCCACTACCTCACCTTCCTCGGCGTCGGCATGCTCGCCACCGCAGCCGTCGGCATGGCCCAGCTGCTGCTCTCCAAGGTGGTCGGCCCTCTCGCGGTGCTGCCCGGCATGCTGCTCTGGGTCGTGTTCGGCATGCCCGCGTCGAACCTCGCGTTGTCAGTGCACAACATGCCGGGGTTCTTCCAGTTCCTGCACGGCGTGCTCCCGCTCCCGGCGGCCGGCGAGGCGCTGCGCTCGGTCCTGTACTTCGACGGCAACGGCCTCGGCACCCACCTGGTCGTCCTGGCCGTGTGGATCGTGGCTGCCCTCGCGCTCTGCCTGCTCAAGGAGCGCAGCGCGACCGGGAACGTCATCCCCGGCGTCCCGCCGATCCCCGACCCCGACGCGAAGGCCCCCGCCCTCGCCGGCGGGCCGCCGCGATCCAAGCGATTCCGGTACGTCGCCGCGGCCGGCTTCCCACTGGCCATCCTCGTTGTCGTCGTGGGTGCCATGGGCTTCTCCATGCACAAGCCGCAGCCGCACGACATCCCGGTCGTCGTGGTCGCCGCCACCCCCGAACTGGCTCAGCAGACCGCCGACGGCCTGAACACGCAGCTCACCGGCATCCTCGACGTCACCGTCGCCGACAGCGCCGAGCAGGCCACCGAGCAGATCAAGGCCCGTGACGTGGTCGCCGCCTTCGTCCTGCCGACGGCACCGGACGCCCCGGCGACGCTCTACTCGGCGTCCGCCGCCAACCCCAGCCAGCAGTCCACGATCCGCGCGATCTTCCAACCGATCGCCGCGGCCCAGGAGCTTCCGCTCACGCTCACCGACGTGCAGCCCCTGAGCGACACCGACACCGGTGGCAGCAACAGCATGTACGTCGGCATGTCGTGGATCATGGCCGGCTTCCTGTTCCTGGCCGTCCTGCGCGGCGGCGCCCCGCACGTGCGCCGCCTGCCCCAGTTCCTGCCGCTGCTGGCCGGCTGGGCGGTCGGCATGTCCGTCTGGCTGTGGTTCCTCTTCGACGTCCTCATCGGCGCGATCAGTGGCAACGCCCTCGAACTCATCGGCTACGGGGCGCTGACCATCTTCTCGGTCTCCCTTGCCACCGGAGTTCTCACCCGCACCGTCGGCCTGGCCGGGATCATCCCGATGATGGTGGTGCTGATGATGGCCGGTTTGCCCGCCTCCGGCGGCGGCATGTCGGTGTACCTCGTACCCGAGGTGTTCCGGCCTCTCCAGGACGTACTGCCGCTGCCTGCGGCTGTCGACATCGCCCGATCACTGCGCTACTTCGACGGCGTCGGCGTCGGGCAGAACCTGCTTGTCATCGCCATCTGGGGTGCCGTCGGGCTGGTCCTGAACCTGCTGATCGACAAGTGGCTCACACGCCGCCCGGAGGTCGACGAGCCGGGCGCTGGCCCGGCGCCGGCGGCGTCGGTGAAGCTGGTGTCGGCCGAGGCGCACTGAGCGAAGGTCCACCGCCGACCCGCCCGGGTCGGCGGTGGACCGCTACGCCGACCCCGGCAGGATGACCATCGACCAGCCGCAAGCTACACGGCCTCCACACCATACTTGTGGAACAAACCAAGCATGCGCTCGTCAAAGCGTTCCGGCCCCCAGTTGTCGACCTGCACACCTGGTCGGGGCTCGTCGCCCCCTTCCACGAAGAGCCCTTCCGCGCCGCCCGGCGTGTAGATGAAAAGCAACTTCGTCGTGTGCAGACCGACGTTCTTGAACCGATGGCGAACCATTCGTGGGATATGGACGACATCGCCGGTGACCGCAGTGAAAGTTCGTTCGCCATCCAGGAATTCCAGCTCACCGGAGAGCAGGTAGAAGGTCTCCTCCTGATCCGCGTGGGTATGCGGGACCGGACCGCCACCTGGTGGCACGCTGGCCTCCACGATGCCGATGGAGCCGCCGGTCTGGGCCGCCTGGAGGCGCATCGTGTAGACGTCGCCGGAGAACCATCTGGTAACTCCCTGGCCAGCCGGCACGTGCAGGCCGCCCCCGCGACCGGAATCAACGTCAATTCCGGGAATAGAAATGCTCATTAGCCCCCCTGGCAAAGAACTTGCTCACCGTATAAAAGCGGTGAACTCCCTCAACTAGCGTAGGGTCGACTGTCAGATTCACGAAGGGTGATCGGTCGTGATCAGTCACACCGATCGGGGTAATGAACTAACGACGCCGTTATCCGTCAGGGCGCATAACAAACTCACCGACAAGCGGGATAAGTATTGTGACGGTGGGCGCGCGCCGCCGTCTTCACGGCCGAGGTCCAGGCCTCTCCGCTGGCACACACCCCTGCATCACGCGCGTCGAGCCAGCGTTGAGTACGACTGACCGGCGTCCGGGATTGGCGCGGATGTGGCACAGATGCTCGCCATGGGCCGCTGGCAGCCGGAGACACGAGTAAGGCCCCTGACCGGTTTCCCTGGTCAGAGGCCTTTTCTGCTGGTCGGACTTCTTAGCAAGAGTGCCCCCGGCAGGATTCGAACCTGCGCCCCCGCCTCCGGAGGGCGGTGCTCTATCCCCTGAGCTACGGGGGCTCAGCGACTGGAGAAGACTAGCAAACCTCCTCCGCGTACGCCGAACCGGTATCGGGCGACAGGGTCGTGTCGCCCGATACCGCGGCTCAGGCAGCGATCGCCCGCCCGCAGCTGGGCAGCGGGTGCAGGACGATCCGCCGGGGCAGTCGACGCGGCCACTCGTTGCGCGGCCAGGAGCCGTCGATGATCAGGTGCACGGTGCGCTGCTCCTCGCCGCTGAGCCGCAGCACGAAGTCGCGGGGGAGCGGCGGGTCGACAGTCGGCGTGGTGATCATGAAGCGCACCCGGCCCCGGGACGAGACGGCGGAGATCACGTCGGCCGCCGGCATGGTGCCGCGCAGTCGTACGCGGCCGATCCAGTAGACCTCCGCCAGGTGTTCCTGGGCGGCGCGGGTGATCGCCGGGTACTCGGTGCGTACCCAGCGCTCGACCGCGCTGACGCAGAGCCCGCAGGCGCGCTCACGCGGTTCCCGTGGACCCAACCCCCAGGCCCGCAGGTACGCCCCGACGGCGCCTGCGTCCAGCGGCAGGTCGAAACGGCGCTGGATGAGCGTGGTGAGGCTCTGCCTCGTCCACAGCTCTTCGTCCAGGCCGAACTCGTCGGGGTGGACGCCCCGCAGCGCGTCGATCAGTTCGAGTTCCTGTTCGCGGCTGAGCATTCCCGGCTCGCCCTGCCGCTGTCCGCGACGGACGGCTGCCACCGCCCCGTCACCGCCGATGGTGTGGCGTCGGCACCAACTGGTGACCGAACGCCGTGCGTCTCTGAGTGCAACCCCCACGTCTTGGGCAACGAGCCCGAATCGCAACTGGTCACGATATGTGGGGAGAAAACTCTCTAAGCAACGTAATCGCCTGTGACGCTCAAAGCTCCCATAACGGACTTAAGCCTACAAGAGCCCACGAACGGGCCCGCGCCCTCGCCGGTGTGCGGCGGTGACGCGGGCCCGTTGTGCCCGTGTGACGGATCAGCCGTTGGCCTGCGCCTGGAGCTGCCGGAGGTTGTTCAGCTCGGTCTGCTGGGTGGACTTCATGGTCCGTGCCACCCGCAGCACCTCGTCGTTGCCGGTCTCGTCGAGCACCGCGTCGATCATGTGGATCCCGCCCAGGTGATGGTTGATCATCAGGGCCAG
Organism: Micromonospora sp. NRRL B-16802; assembly: GCF_001279555.1. Lineage (NCBI taxonomy): Bacteria > Bacillati > Actinomycetota > Actinomycetes > Micromonosporales > Micromonosporaceae > Micromonospora > Micromonospora sp. NRRL B-16802. Next base: position 32,872 of record NZ_LGEB01000058.1, read on the forward strand.
AAACTGCCTGTCGACCTCGATGCCCTGGGCGTCGCGCAGCGCCGCCATCTGCTGCGGGGTGGCCATCCCCGGCATCAGCCCGTCCTTGACGGTCACCCCGTCTGACATCCAGGCCATCGGCCGCTCCGTCCCGGTCGGGCTGAGGCCCCACTCCCGCAACCAGGTCTGCATGGCACCGATCTCGCCCTGCTGCCCGGTGGCGATGTCCACCGCCATCTGGCGGACGGCAGGCAGCGTCGCCGACCGGTACGCGGTGAGGCTCATCTCCACCGCCTGGGTGTGGTGCGTCGTCATGTCCCGTGCGAAGCCCGCCTCGACCGAGGCATCGCCGGGTCGGGTGAGCTGCGGGGTCAGCAGGCCACCCGCGTACCCGAGTAGCAGGCCCACCACCAGCATGATGGCGAGCACTCCGACGCCGTAGCGGCGGGCCGACGCCCGGCCGGCGTCATCCGGAAACGCCGGTGCCTCGTCGTGCTCGCTGTCGGTGGTGGTGGGCGCAGTCATTCGCCGTCCTTACTGAGTGGGCATCTGGGCCTGGAGGTCACGCGGCGTGGTGCCGGTGGCCGTCACACCCTGGTTGCACAGTGCGGTCGGACCCTCGATGGAGGCGTTCACCCGCAGGGTCTTGATGAACTCGTCGATCCGCCCGTCGTCGGCGTTGTCGACCTTGAGCTGGTAGCCCCACGCCTGAAGGGAGATCGGCTTGTCCAGACCCTCGAACGGGCTCATCATCATCTTCTCGACGCCGCGAACCTTGCCGGCGAGCTTGTCGACCTGGTCCTGCGACAGGCCCGGCTGGTAGGTGATCCAGACGGCGCCGTGCTCCAGGCTGTGCACCGCGTGCTCGGTGGCGATCGGGGCGTCGTAGACGTCACCCATGCAGTTCTGCCAGGCGGCGTTGTGCACGCCACCGGTGGGCGGCGAGTACTTGTAGGTCAGCGGGCCGGACTTGTGGGCCTCGTACTTCAGGCTCTCCGGGTCCGACTTGCGGTAGTTGACGATGCCGTCGATGGCGTTCGCGCGCTTGTCCCACGGCTTGGCGCCCTGGAAGGTGGCCCAGGAGGCGACACCGATGATGCCGACCGCGAGCACGCCCACGGCGACGAAGAGCGCGATCGGGCCCCAGGCCCGGCCCTGGCTCACCTTGACCGGCGTGATCGGCTTGCGGGGGCCCTTGCCGCCTGCCCGTGGGCTGCCGGCCGGCTTACCCGCCGGCTTGCCGGAGCCGGCCTTGGAACCGGACGTCGGCCGGCCTGCGGCCGGCTTCTTGCCGGTGCTGACCACGGTCGGGCGGCGCTCAGGGCCACCCGGGGTGCTGATGCTCATCGTGCCTCGTCAGGTCGGTCGGTCAGGGGAGATGGCGGGCCGGATGACGCGCAGGGTTGCCGCCGAGTGCCCGAGTCTACCCCCGATAACATGGGTGGGTGACTCCTGCAGAACTCGCCTCGGTCGTCCTCGCCGCCGCCCACACCGTCTTCGCCGAGCGTGGCCTCGACCACGCCGCGCTGCCGGAGCGCACGGTGGTGGAGCGACCGCGCAACCCCGAGCACGGCGACTACGCCTCGACGCTCGCTCTGCAGTTGAGTAAGAAGGTGGGCGTCCCGCCGCGCGAACTGGCCGCCGCCCTGGCCGACCAGCTGGGTCGGGCATCCGGCATCAAATCGGTGGAGATCGCCGGGCCGGGCTTTCTGAACATCCGGCTGGACGCCGCCGCCGCCGGCCAGCTCGCCCGGCTGATCGTCGAGGCCGGCGAGGAGTACGGCCGCAGCGACCGGCTCGCCGGCGAGAAGATCAATCTGGAGTTCGTGTCGGCCAACCCGACCGGCCCGGTGCACATCGGCGGCGTCCGCTGGGCGGCCGTCGGTGACGCGCTGAGCCGGCTGCTGCGCGCCACGGGCGCCGAGGTGGGCACCGAGTACTACTTCAACGACGCCGGTTCCCAGATCGACAGGTTCGCCCGTTCGCTGCTCGCCGCCGCGAAGGGCGAGCCGGCGCCGGAGGACGGCTACGGCGGGGCGTACATCGCCGAGATCGCGACCGAGGTGCGGGCCCGGCGGCCCGACGTGCTGACACTCGACGACGCCGCCGCCCAGGAGGTGTTCCGGGTCGAGGGCGTCGCGCTGATGTTCGACGAGATCCGCTCCTCGCTGCGCGACTTCGGGGTGGAGTTCGACACCTACTTCAACGAGAAGGACCTGCACGACAGGGGTGAGCTGGATCTCGCCCTGGTGCGGCTGCGCGAGCAGGGTCGGGTCTACGAGTCCGAGGGCGCCACCTGGCTGCGGACCACCGACTTCGGTGACGACAAGGACCGGGTGCTGCGCAAGTCCAACGGCGAGTGGACGTACTTCGCCGCGGACTGCGCCTACTACCTGGACAAGCGGGAGCGCGGCTTCGAACGGATCGTGATCATGTTGGGCGCCGACCACCACGGCTACGTGGGGCGGATGAAGGCGATGGCCGCCTGCTTCGGCGACGACCCCGAGCGCAACCTGGAAATCCTCATCGGGCAGCTTGTCAACCTGCTGCGCGACGGCGCCCCGTTGCGGATGAGCAAGCGGGCCGGCACGGTGATCACCCTGGAGGACCTGGTCGACGCGATCGGCGTGGACGCCTCCCGGTACGCCCTGGCCCGCTACTCGAGCGACTCGCCGATCGACATCGACATCGAGTTGTGGACGCGGGCGAGCCGTGACAACCCGGTCTACTACGTGCAGTACGTGGCGGCCCGGACGGCAAGCGTGGCCCGGCACGCCGCCGAGGTCGGTCTCACCCGCGGCGACGGCGCGGAGTTCCGCCCCGACCTGCTCGGCCACGAGAAGGAAAACGAGCTGCTCAAGGCGCTCGCCGAGTTTCCCGCAGTGATCGCCTCCGCCGCCGAGCTGCGCGAGCCGCACCGGGTCGCCCGCTACCTGGAGGAGCGCGTCGCGCAGGCGTACCACAGGTTCTACGACGAGCCGGCCTGCCGGATCCTGCCGCGCGGCGAAGAGCCTGTCTCCGACGCCCAGCGGGCCCGGCTCTGGCTCAACGACGCCACCCGCACCGTGATCGCCAACGGACTGCGCCTGCTCGGCGTCTCCGCACCCGAGAGGATGTGACATGAGGGCTCACGAGGCCGGTGCGATGCACGGCGACATCGGCAGCCGGGAGCCGGCCTGGCTGCGTACCCCGGAGGACGTCAACGCCCTGGTGCCGGCGCTGTGGCCGCGCAGCGTGACGCGCGCCGCCGACGGCGCGGTCGCCGTCGCGGGCCTGAGCGTCCGCAACATCGCGGCCGAGTTCGGCACCCCGGTGTACGTCCTGGACGAGGCGGACCTGCGCTCGCGCTGTCGGGACTTCCGGGCCGCCTTCCCGGACGAGGACGTCTACTACGCAGGCAAGGCGTTCCTCTGCCGCGCGGTGGTCCGGATGATCGCCGAGGAGGGGCTGTTCCTCGACGTCTGCACCGGCGGCGAGCTGGCGACGGCCCTGTCGGCGGGGATGCCGCCGGAGCGGATCGGCTTCCACGGCAACAACAAGTCGGTGGCCGAGCTGAGTCGGGCGCTGGACGCCGGGGTGGGACGGATCATCCTCGACTCGTTCACCGAGATCGACAGGCTCACCGCGCTGGCCCGCGAGCGGGGCGTCCGGCCCGGGGTGCTGATCCGGGTCACAGTGGGTGTCGAGGCGCACACCCACGAGTTCATCGCCACCGCGCACGAGGACCAGAAGTTCGGCTTCTCCCTCGCCGGTGGCACAGCCGCCGCTGCCGCGTTCAAGGTCCTCGACGAGGGTGTGCTGGAGCTGCGCGGTCTGCACTCGCACATCGGGTCGCAGATCTTCGACGCGAGCGGCTTCGAGGTGTCCGCCCGCCGGATTCTCGCGCTCCAGGCGCAGATCCGGGACGCGCGTGGGGTGGAGCTGCCCGAGCTGGACCTGGGTGGTGGTTTCGGCATCGCGTACACCACCCAGGACGACCCGGCCACTCCACAGGACCTGGCCAAGCGGCTGCGCAAGATCGTCGACTCGGAGTGCGCGGCGGAGAACCTGGCCGCGCCCCGGCTGTCGATCGAGCCCGGCCGGGCCATCGTCGGGCCGGCCATGTTCACCCTCTACGAGGTGGGCACGGTCAAGGACCTCGACGGCATCCGGACGTACGTGAGCGTCGACGGCGGGATGAGCGACAACATCCGTACGGCGCTCTACGACGCGTCCTACTCGGCGACGCTGGCCTCGCGGGCATCGACGGCGCAGCCGCTGCTCGCCCGCGTGGTGGGAAAGCATTGTGAGTCTGGGGACATCGTAGTGAAGGATGAATTCCTGCCCGCCGACGTGCAGCCCGGAGATCTTGTCGCAGTGCCCGGCACCGGCGCCTACTGCCGGAGCATGGCCAGCAACTACAACCATGTCCCCAGGCCAGCGGTCGTCGCGGTGCGGGACGGCCAGGCGCGCCTGATCGTCCGGCGGGAAACAGAAGAGGACCTGCTCGCATTGGATGTTGGATGACGTCACCTGTGCGTTTGGCGCTGCTCGGCTGCGGCACTGTCGGCCAGGAGGTGGTCCGGCTGCTGCACGAGCAGTCGGCCGACCTGACCGCCCGGATCGGCGCTCCATTGGAGATCGTCGGCATCGCCGTGCGCCGACTCGGTCGTGACCGCGGTGACCTGCCGGTCGACGACTCCCTGTTCACCACCGACGCGCTCGGCCTCGTCAAGCGCGACGACGTGGACGTGGTGGTCGAGGTCGTCGGCGGCATCGAGCCCGCCCGGACGTGGCTGGTCGAGGCGCTGCGCGCGGGCAAGAGCGTGGTCACCGCCAACAAGGCCCTGCTCGCCGAGGACGGCGTGGCCCTGCACGACGCGGCCGCCGAGGGCGGCGGCGACCTCTACTACGAGGCGTCAGTGGCCGGGGCCATCCCCTTGTTGCGCCCGCTGCGGGAGTCGCTGCACGGCGACCGGATCAACCGGGTCACAGGCATCGTCAACGGCACCACGAACTTCATCCTCTCCGCGATGGACGCCACCGGCGCCGGCTTCGCCGAGGCGCTCGACGAGGCCACCGAGTTGGGGTACGCGGAGGCCGACCCGACCGCCGACGTGGAGGGCTTCGACGCGGCGGCCAAGGCGGCGATCCTCGCCTCACTGGCGTTCCACACGCGGGTCAGCGCGGCCGACGTGCACCGCGAGGGCATCACCGAGGTGACAGCCGCCGACATGGCCAGCGCCAAGGCGATGGGCTGCACCATCAAGCTGCTCTGCATCGCGGCCCGGGGTGTCGACCCGGCCGGCCGTGAGACGGTGAGCGTCCGGGTGCACCCGGCGATGATTCCGCGCAGCCACCCGCTGGCAAGCGTCGGCGACGCCTTCAACGCGGTCTTCGTCGAGGCCGACGCGGCCGGACAGTTGATGTTCTACGGCCGGGGCGCGGGTGGCGCGCCGACCGCCAGCGCCGTGCTCGGCGACGTGGTGGCGGTGTCCCGCAACCGGCTCGCCGGGGTCCGCGCGGCAAGCGAGAGCTCGTACGCCGCCCTGCCCGTCCGGCCGATGGGCGAGGCGTTGACCCGCTACCACGTCAGCCTTGACGTGTCCGACCGCCCGGGTGTGCTGGCCGCGGTGGCCGGTGTGTTCGCCCGCCACGACGTGTCGATCGCGACAGTCCGTCAGGGTTCCGCGGGCGGGGCGCCCGGCCGGGACGGCGACGCCGAGTTGGTCATCGTCACGCACGTCGCGCCGGACGCCGCGCTCGCCGCGACCGTTGGCGAGCTGCGTGGCCTGGACATCGTCCGATCCGTGACCAGCGTGTTGCGGGTCGAGGGCGGGGCGTGAATCGTTGAACCGGTGGTGGGGCGGCTCGCTCGTCCCGCCAGGTGGGTAACCCGGGGTGTGCCACCGGGCGCTCCGACAGGCTGGTCCAGGGTGACCAGGTACGCAGGGCGGCGCGAAGGTAGAGGCGAGGAGAGCGACATGTGGCGGGGTCTGATCGAGGCGTACCGGGATCGGCTGCCGGTCACCGCGGCCACGCCCGTCGTCACGTTGCACGAGGGGAACACCCCGCTGCTTCCGGCGCCGGTGCTCTCGGCCCGCCTCGGCTGTGACGTCTACCTCAAGGTGGAGGGCGCCAACCCGACCGGCTCCTTCAAGGACCGGGGGATGACCGTCGCGGTCTCCAAGGCGGTCGAGGCCGGCAACAAGGCGATCATCTGCGCCTCCACCGGCAACACCAGCGCGTCGGCCGCGGCGTACGCGGCCCGCGCCGGTCTGACCTGCGCGGTGCTGGTGCCGCAGGGCAAGATCGCGCTGGGCAAGCTGGCCCAGGCGCTCGTGCACGGGGCGAAGCTGCTCCAGGTGAGCGGCAACTTCGACGACTGCCTGGCGCTGGCCGCCAAGCTCGCCCAGGACCACCCGGTCGCGCTCGTCAACTCGGTGAACATCGACAGGCTCCAGGGTCAGAAGACCGCCGCCTTCGAGATCGTCGAGGCGCTCGGCGACGCGCCTGACATCCACTGCCTGCCGGTCGGCAACGCCGGCAACATCTCCGCCTACTGGATGGGTTACTCCGAGGACTACGCCGCCGGCACCACGACCCGCGCACCGAAGATGTACGGCTTCCAGGCCTCCGGTGCGGCTCCGATCGTGACCGGCCAGGTCGTGCCGGAGCCGTCGACAATCGCGACAGCGATCCGGATCGGCAACCCGGCGAGCTGGACCAAGGCCCTCGACGCGCGGGACGCCTCCGGTGGTCTGATCGCGGCGGTGACCGACCGGGAGATCCTCTCCGCGTACCGGCTGCTGGCCCGCGAGGTCGGGGTCTTCGTCGAGTTGGGCAGCGCGGCCAGCGTGGCGGGTCTGCTCCAGCAGGCCGCCGCGGGTGCGGTGCCGGCGGGTTCGACGGTCGTCTGCACGGTGACGGGGCACGGCCTGAAGGACCCGGAGTGGGCGATCTCCACCGCGCCCGCGCCGCTCACCATCGCCAACGATCCGCTGGCTGCGGCCCGCGCTCTCGACCTGGCCTGAGGCGGTGACCGCCCGGCTGGGCGGAGAGCGGTGGGCTGCGGCCGTACGGCCGCGCTGAGAGCGTGGGGGCGGCGAGGGCCGGGCTGATCGGGTCCGGCACACTTCCGGGTATTCCCGCCCGCAATCTCGTTCAGGAGTGAGCCAGGCCGATGTCGCTGCTCGCCAGATTCAGCCTCGCCAACCGTGGGCTCGTCGCCCTCATCGCGGTGGTGATCACGGCGTTCGGAGCGTTCGCCGTGCCGTCGTTGAAGCAGCAACTGCTGCCATCACTGGAGTTTCCCGGCGCGTTCATCGTGGCCGCCTACCCCGGCGCAGGTCCCGAGATCGTCGAGTCCCAGGTGACCGAGCCGATCGAGAGGGCGTTGCAGGGCATCCCCGGCCTCGACAAGATCAGCTCAACCTCCCGGGAGGGGTCGGCGACCGTCCAGGTCCAGTACGTGTTCGGCACCGACCTGGACGACGCGGTCAACAAGATGCAGACCGCGCTGAGCCGGATCGACACCCAGCTGCCGGAGAGCGTCGACCCGCAGGTCATCGCGGGCGGCACCGACGACCTGCCGGCGGTGGTGCTGGCCGCGTCCGGAACCGGTGACGAGCGGGCCCTCGCCGAGAAGTTGCGTGCGACTGTGGTGCCGGAGCTGGAGAGCATCGAGGGGGTGCGTGCGGTCGAGGTGACCGGCGCCCGCGACGACATCGTGGTGATCACCCCGGACCAGGCCAAGCTGGCCGCGGCGAAGCTCCCGCCGACCGCGATCGGGTCCGCGCTCAAGACCAACGGTGTGTCGGTGCCCGCCGGTGCGGTCGCCGCGGACGGACTGACCCTGCCGGTGCAGGTCGGTACGCCGGTCGTCACCCTTGACGACCTGCGCGGCATCGTTGTCGCGCCCGGCGCGACCCCGGTCCGTCTCGGTGACGTGGCGACCGTCGAGCAGACGCTCGCCCCGGCCACCGCGCTCACCCGGACCAACGGCAAGGAAAGCCTCGGCATCATGGTCACCGCAACGCCGGACGGCAACGCGGTGGAGATCTCGCACGAGATCCGGGACCGGCTGGCCGACCTCAAGGAAGCCGCCAGCGCCGAGTTGACGGTGGTCTTCGACCAGGCGCCGTTCGTCGAGAAGTCGATCGAGTCGTTGACCACCGAAGGTCTGCTGGGCCTGGTGATGGCTGTCATCGTCATCCTGGTCTTCCTGCTGTCGGTGCGCTCCACAGTGGTCACAGCGGTCTCCATCCCGCTGTCCGTGCTTGTGGCGCTGCTCGCCCTGTGGATCGGCGACTACTCGCTCAACCTGCTCACCCTCGGCGCGTTGACAATCGCGGTGGGCCGGGTGGTGGACGACTCGATCGTCGTGCTGGAGAACATCAAACGGCACCTGGAGTACGGCGAGGAGAAGCAGGCCGCGATCATCACCGGCGTCCGCGAGGTGGCCGGCGCGGTGACCGCGTCCACCCTCACGACGGTGGCGGTGTTTGCGCCGATCGCGCTCGTCGGCGGGTTCGTCGGGCAGCTCTTCGCCCCGTTCGCGATCACCGTGACCGTGGCGCTGCTCGCCTCGCTGCTGGTCTCGCTGACAGTGATCCCCGTACTGGCGTACTGGTTCCTCAAGCCGTCCGGCGGCACTGTCGACGACGAGGCGGTGCGACGCGAGGCGGAGGAGAAGGAGCTCCGCAACCCGTTGCAGCGGGCGTACCTGCCGGTCATCGGGTTCGCCACCCGCAAGCGGTCGACCCGTTGGATCACCGTCGGGCTCGGCCTGCTGGTGCTCTTCGGCACGTTCGGGCTGGCGCAGAAGCTGGAAACCAACTTCCTGGACGACTCGGGGCAGGACACGCTGAGCTTCCGCCAGGAGCTGCCTGCCGGCAGTGGGCTGGCAGCCACCGACGAGGCGGCCAAGCAGGTCGAGGCGGTACTCGGACGGCTCGACGGGGTCGAGACGTACCAGGTGACAGCGGGTGGCGGCGACAACCCGTTCGCGCGCGGCGGCGGCAACAACGTCGCGACCTGGTCGCTGACGCTCGACGGCGACACCGACGCCAAGGAGATGCGCGCGCGGCTGCGCGAGGAGTTCGACAAGCTCGGCATCGACAAGGAGGAGATCACCTTCGCCGGCGGGCAGGACGCCTCGACCAGCCAACTGGAGGTGATCGTCCAGGGCAGCGACAGGGAGGTGCTGGCCCGCGCCGCCGAGGCCGCCCGGACGGCGATGGCCGGGGTGCCGGACGTCGAAGACGTGTCCACGAGCCTCGCCGAGCAGGTGCCGCGCGTCAACGTGGCCGTCGACCGGGTCGCCGCCGGTCGGGTCGGGCTCACCGAGGCGGCTGTGGGTCAGCTCGTGGTGCAGGCGTTCCGTGGCGCCCCGCTGGGTCAGGTGGCGCTCGACGGCCGCCAGCAGGACGTCGTGCTGCGGTTGAGCGCGACGGCGCCGGTCTCGGTGGAGGAGTTGCGTGCCCTTCCGGTCGGGCCGGTGAAGCTCGACGACATCGCTGACATCACGCAGGCCGAGGGCCCGCAGCAGGTCACCCGGATCGACGGTGAGCGCAGCGTCTCGGTGACCGGCACGGCGACCGGCTCGAACCTGGGCGCGACCAGCCAGGAGTTGCAGAAGCGGCTGGACGCCATCGACGTACCGGGGGCGACCTTCACCATCGGCGGGGTCAGCGCCGACCAGGCGGACGCCTTCGGCGACCTGGGCCTGGCGGTGCTGGCCGCCATCGCGATCGTGTTCCTGATCATGGTGGCCACGTTCCGCAGCCTCACCCAGGCGTTGATCCTGCTGATCTCGATCCCGTTCGCGGCGACCGGTGCGATCGGCCTGCTGCTCATCACCGGAACGCCGATGGGCGTACCGGCGTTGATCGGCGTGCTGATGCTCGTCGGCATCGTGGTGACAAACGCGATCGTGCTGCTCGACCTCATCAACCAGTACCGGGCGCAGGGCATGGGCGTCCAGGAGGCGGTGGTCGAGGGCGGCCGGCGCCGACTGCGCCCGATCCTGATGACCGCCATCGCGACGATCTTCGCGCTGTTGCCGATGGCGCTCGGGTTGACCGGCGAGGGCGGTTTCATCTCCCAGCCGCTTGCGGTGGTGGTGATCGGTGGCCTGCTCAGCTCGACGCTGTTGACGCTGATCCTCGTGCCGACGCTCTACACGATGGTGGAGCACACGAAGGGCGCGTTGCGGGACCGGCGTCGCCGTGGACGTTCCGGGGACGAGGCGGTGGACCGGCCTTCGGGTCCGGAGACAGCCGAGCCGTCCAGCCCGAACCAGGTGGCGGTGCCGGCCGGCGCACCTACGTCCCGGGCTGCCTCGGGCGCCGGGTCAACGGCTGTGGGGGAGGGCTCGCAACCGCCCGCTGGGCGGCCCTCGGGCGCGTTGGTGGACGGCACCGACCAGTTCGAGGTGCTACGGCTGCCCCGTAGTCGCACCTCGCCGTTGCCCCCGTCGGAGCCGACCGAGTAACCGAACCGGCAGTTCGGTGCGCCCCCGGCAGGTCCCCACCTGCCGGGGGCGCGTGCTTCATGGACACCCCGGCGGTGCGACCACGACTGATCCGTCCGCCGTACGGGCACCTGGGCGGGACGGCACCTCCATGACAGTCTCGACGCTCCTCGGAGCCGGAGTAAGCACCACATCGACCGGGTAGGGTCCCGCTCCGTGGCGTCCACCTTCTCGGTCATCACCGGCAACCGCAGCTTCCGCAACCTCTTCCTCGCCGAACTCGTGGTCTTCGGCGCCGACTGGTTCGTCATGGTCCCGCTGCTTGTGCTGCTGCCCCACCTGACCGGAAGCGGAGTCTGGGGCGCCCTGGTGCTGGCGGTGGACACCGGCATCGTGGCGCTGCTGCTGCCGTACACCGGCACGGTGGCCGACCGGTTCGACAGGCGGAAGGTCATGATCGCGGCGAACGTGGCCGCGCTGGTGGGCGTACTCCTGCTGCTCGGCGTGCGAAGCGCCGGCACGGCGTGGCTGGCGCTGGTGGCCATCGGCGTGGTCGCGGTCGCCAAGGCCTTCTACTCGCCGGCCGCCCAGGCCGCGCTGCCCAACGTGCTCCGGCCGCACGAACTGGCCGCAGGCAACGCGGTGGCGGGCTCGGCCTGGGGCACCATGACAGTGGTCGGCGCATCGCTCGGCGGCGTGCTCAGCTCGGCCGCCGGCCCGTACATCTGCTTCTGGGTGGCAGGGGTCGGCCTGGCGCTCGCCGCGGGCCTGGCCACCCGGATCCGCCGTCCGTTGCAGGCGGAGCGCGACCCGGAGCTGCCGGTCCAGCGGACCTGGCCGGCGGTCCGCGAGGCGCTCGGCTACATCGGGCACCGGCCCCGCGTGCTGGCGCTTGTCACAGTCAAGTCGGCGGTCGGTCTGGGCAACGGGGTGCTCACCGTGTTCCCGCTGCTCGCCGGCGTGTACGGGGTCGGTCCGCTCGGCGCCGGCCTGCTCTTCGCGGTACGCGGTGCCGGTGCGCTGGTGGGGCCGATCCTGATGCGTCGGGTGCTGACCAATCGGTCCTGGCTGCTTCCCGGGCTCGCCGTGTCCATGTCGCTGTACGGCCTGTCCTACCTGGGTACGTCGGTGGTCCGCTGGTTTCCCCTGGTGCTGCTGCTGGTCTTCCTGGCGCACTTCGCGGGCGGCAGCAACTGGGTGATGTCGAACTTCGCCCTTCAGGGCGAGGTGCCGGACCGGTTGCGCGGGCGTGTCTTCGCCACCGACATGATGCTCGCGACGCTCGCCATCTCGGTGAGCCAACTGGCGGTGGCCCTCGTGGTGGACGTCGTGGACGAACGGGTCGTGCTGGCCGGCTGTGGTCTGGTCACCCTCGTGTACGCGATCGGCTGGCGAATCGCCACCCGCAAGCTCTCGCTGACCGACCCGGTCGCCGAGCCGGTTCCGAACCCGACAGGCTGACCCGCGGTCCCATGCTGCGGGCACCGCATCGGATCGTCGGTGCCGACCCCTAGCATGGGCGCGTGCCGACGAACTTCACCGCTGGGCCGGTCCGGGTCCGGGTCCCCGCCACCAGCGCCAACCTGGGCCCCGGCTTCGACGCGCTCGGTCTCGCCCTCGGGCTCTACGACGACCTGGCTGCCGAGGTCGCGCCCGCCGGCGTCCGGGTGACGGTGACCGGTCAGGGCGCGGGCGAGTTGCCGACCGACGACCGGCACCTGGTGGTACGGGCCATGCGCGCGACTTTCGACGTGCTCGGCGGGCAACCCGCCGGGCTGGCCGTGGAGTGCGTCAACCGGATCCCGCAGGCACGCGGGCTGGGCTCGTCGTCCGCCGCGATCGTCGCCGGGGTGCTCCTGGCCCGTGCCCTGGTCACCGACGGGGAGGACCGACTGGACGAGCCTGGTGTGCTCGGGCTGGCCGCCGAGATCGAGGGCCATCCCGACAACGTGGCGCCGTGCCTGCTTGGCGGTTTCACGCTCGCCTGGTCCGAGCCGACCGGTGCCCGAGCGGTGTCGCTGGCGGTCGCCGAGGGGGTGCGGCCCACCGTTTTTGTGCCGTCCGAGCGTGGCCTCACCGCGACCGCGCGGGCCGCCCTGCCGGCCACAGTGCCGCACGCCGACGCCGCGTTCACCGCGGGGAGGGCGGCGCTTCTGGTCCACGCGCTGACCGCAGATCCGTCGCTGTTGCTGCCGGCCACCGTCGACCGACTGCACCAGGATTACCGCGCAGCCGGGATGCCTGCGACATTTGCGCTGGTCAACGAGTTGCGCGCGGCGGGTGTGGCGGCTGTGGTCAGTGGGGCGGGGCCGACCGTGCTGGCGCTGAGCGAGCCGCCAGCGGATTTCCCGCTGGGAACAGACTGGGAGTTCTGGAAGTTACCGATAGACGTCAGCGGTGCCCGGGTCGCCCGGGGTAGACTTGGACACGCCGAGCGGGACCCTGTTGCCGCAGGTCGGAAGAGTTGATTACGCTCTAGACCTAGCACAGCCGCGAAGCACGCGATCTCCTGCGGGGCGGCGCTCCCCGAAGCTTTCGGCGGTCAGCCCGTCACCCCTGCTCAAGGCCCACGCCGCACCGCAGTTTCCACAGGTCGCCGCAGACGGCGAGACCTGCTCACCGATGTTGGTGAGTCGGGAAACCACCGGCTGCTGTGTCACAGACTCCCGCGACGCGTCCTTGCGAGGCGGGTGCACCGAGGCCGCCCGGCCACCTGAGTTCCGACTCCGGGCAGTCCCGGCCTATCGAGGGAAGGAATCCATTGAGCGACACCACCGACGTGACGTCGGATGTTTCCAACGTCGCTGGCGATGCCACCGCTGCCGCCCCCGCCCGTCGTCGGCGCAGCGGCACCGGTCTGTCGGCGATGCTGCTGCCAGAGCTGCAGAGCTTGGCCGCGTCGCTCGGCATTTCCGGCACGGCTCGCATGCGTAAAGGTGAGCTGATCGCCGCGATCTCCGAGCGGCAGGGCGGCAACGCTGCCGGGACCCCTCGACCGCGGGCTGAGGTCGCGGCTGCGGCCGCTCCGGCCCGTGAGGAGGTGCGCGAGACAGTGGATCGCCCGGCGGCCGAGGGTCGCAGCACCGACCAGGCGCCGGCCGAGCCGGCCACCGAGACCGCGAGTCGGGGTCGTACCCGGCGGACCCGTACCGCCCCGGCTGAGGGCCGCACCACGGGGGCGCGCAGCACCGAGCCGCGCGCCGCTGAGCCCAGCGCCGAGGCGCAGACCACAGAGCCACGTGCCACCGAGGTACGCAGCACCGAGGGACGTGCCGCTGAGGCGCGTACCGACGAGGTGGAGACCGGCGAGCGGGCCGATCGCGGCGAGAACCGCCGGGACCGGGCCGAGCGTCCGGAGCGTGCCGAGCGTCCGGACCGGGGCGAGCGTGCCGACCGGGGTGACCGTTCGGAGCGGGGCGATCGCAACGATCGGGGCGAGCGTGCCGATCGGGGCGAGCGTGCCGATCGGGGCGAGCGTGCCGACCGGGGTGAGCGTGCCGAGCGCGGCGAGCGTAACGAGCGGAGCGAGCGTTCCGACCGGGGCGACCGTAACGACCGGGGCGACCGCAACGACCGGGGCGAGCGTTCCGACCGGGGCGAGCGTGCCGAGCGCAACGACCGGCCAGAGCGTGCCGACCGCGGCGACCGCAACGACCGTGGTCAGCGGGTCGAGCGGGACAACGACGATGACGACGGCGAGGGCGGCGGCCGGCGTGGCCGGCGCAGCCGTTTCCGGGACCGCCGTCGCGGTCGCGGCGAGCGCGCCGAGACCGGTGGCGACACCGGTGGTCGCGAGCCGCAGGTCGGCGAGGACGACGTCCTCGTCCCCGTGGCCGGCATCATCGACGTGCTCGACAACTACGCCTTCGTGCGGACGACCGGCTACCTCGCCGGCCCGAACGACGTGTACGTCTCGATGTCCCAGATCAAGAAGTACGGCCTGCGTCGCGGTGACGCGATCACCGGCGCGGTGCGTGCCAACCGCGAGGGTGGCAACAGCGGTGACCAGCGGCGGGACAAGTACAACCCGCTGATGCGGCTGGACACGATCAACGGGATGGAGCCGGAGGAGGCGCGGCGCCGGCCGGAGTTCTACAAGCTCACGCCGCTCTACCCGCAGGAGCGCCTGCGGCTGGAGACCGAGCCGCACATCCTCACCACACGGGTAATCGACCTGGTCATGCCGATCGGCAAGGGTCAGCGGGCACTCATCCAGTCGCCGCCGAAGGCGGGTAAGACGATGGTGCTCCAGGCGATCGCTAACGCGATCACGCACAACAACCCGGAGTGCCACCTGATGGTGGTGCTTGTGGACGAGCGGCCCGAAGAGGTCACCGACATGCAGCGGTCGATCAAGGGCGAGGTCGTCGCGGCCACGTTCGACCGTCCGCCGCAGGACCACACCACGGTGGCCGAGCTGGCGATCGAGCGGGCGAAGCGCCTGGTCGAGCTGGGGCACGACGTCGTCGTGCTGCTCGACTCGGTGACCCGGCTCGGTCGGTCGTACAACCTGGCGGCGCCGGCCAGCGGTCGGATCATGTCGGGTGGTATCGACTCCACAGCTCTCTACCCGCCGAAGCGGTTCCTCGGTGCGGCTCGCAACATCGAGAACGGTGGCTCGCTGACCATCATCGCCACTGCCCTGGTGGAGACCGGTTCCATGGCGGACACGGTCATCTTCGAGGAGTTCAAGGGCACCGGTAACGCGGAGCTGAAGCTGGACCGGAAGATCGCTGACAAGCGGACCTTCCCGGCCATCGACATCAACCCGTCCGGTACCCGTAAGGAAGAGGTCCTGCTGGCGCCGGAGGAGTTGGTGATCCTCCACAAGCTCCGCAAGGTCCTGCACTCGCTGGACTCGCAGGCGGCGATGGACCTGCTGCTCGACAAGCTCAAGCACACCCGTACCAACATCGAGTTCCTGATGCAGATCGCGAAGTCGACGCCGGGGGAGTGACCACTCTCGGGTGAGACACGACGAAGGGGCACGGCCGTGTGGCCGTGCCCCTTCGTCGTGTCCGCTCGCTGCCTCTGCTCTGCTTCAGCGGGGCAGCACTCCGACCGTGCACTCACGCCGCCGGACGCCGCCGGACGCCGCCGGACGGCGTCAGCGGGCAGCCCGAGAGCGGAATTTTCCTTCGGTTCAGCCGACAGGTCTTGAAACTTCTATTCATTGGCGGGTTGACTGTCGTCCATGCGTACCCGCAGACGATCCGCCCGCCGCACCGGCGTCCTGCTGCTGACGCCGCTGCTCGCCCTGGCCGTGCCGCTGCCGGCCACCGCCGCACCCGTAGCCTCACCCGTCGAGCCCGCGACCCGGTCCGTCGCCGCCGCGTCCACCGGGCTGGCCGCGCCCACGATCGCGGAGGACGCGCCGCCCGCGTCGTCCCGGCCGGCGGACTCGACCAGCCTGGCAGCCGACCCGGCGGCCGCGACCGCGGCGACCGCCCCGACGGCCGCCGCCGGTGGTCTGGAGCCGGCCGGCGGCCTGGAGACCACGAAGGCCACCCGGCCGGTCGCGCCAGGCGTGCAACTGACGTCCTTCGACAGGTACGACGCCGACGGCTGGCTGCGTGCCGACGCGCTCACCACTGATCTCACCGGCGGCGCCACCGTCGACTACGTCAACTCGGGGGCGGTCAGCCGGGCCGAGCCACTGCGCAAGGCGGTGGACGACTCCCGTGCGGTCGCCGCCGTCAACGGCGACTTCTTCGACATCAACAACTCCGGTGCCGCCCAGGGCGTCGGCGTCCGCGACGGTGAGCTGATCCAGTCGGCGGTCAGCGGTCACCGCAACGCGGTGGCGGTCACCACGAGCGGGCTCGGCCGGGTGATCGAGGTGAACTTCGACGGCAGCGCCACCCTGCCCAGCGGGCCGGTGCCGCTCACCCAGTTCAACAACCTGGTCCAGGCCGGCGGCATCGGGGCGTTCACCGAGTTGTGGGGGACGTACTCCCGGCAGCGTGCCGTGGAGGGCGCCGCCCGCGTGGTCGAAGTCACAGTGACCGGCGGTCGGGTGGCCACAGTGGCCGGCGTCGCCGGCAGCGGCCCGATCGCCGCCGGCAGCACCGTGCTGCTCGGCCGCGACGCGGGCGCGGACGCCCTCGCGGCGCTCCGACCGGGCGACCCGGTGACGGTGGCCTGGCGACCCAAGCCGTCCGACGGCAGCACACTGCACGCGGCGGTCGGTGGCGGCAGCGTCCTGGTCCGCGACGGTGTGGTGCAGAGCATCGCCGACCCGACGCTCGCCCCACGCACCGCAGTCGGGTTCAGCGCCGACGGTCGGAAAATGATCATGCTGACGGTGGACGGACGCCAGGTCGACAGCCGTGGCGTGACGCAGACCGAGATGGGCCGGATGATGGCGGAGCTGGGCGCCCACCACGCGCTCAACCTCGACGGCGGTGGGTCGTCGACGCTGCTGGCGAGGGAGCCGGGCGCGTCGACAGTGCAGGTGGAGAACGGCCCGTCCGACGGCAGCGAACGGGCCGTGCCCAACGGCCTGGCCATCTATGCCCCGAAGGGCAGCGGCCGGCTCACCGGCTTCTGGGTCGAGACGGCAAGCGACCCCACCGTCGCCCCGGGCGTATCGCCGGTGCGCGGTGGCCGGCCAGACCGGGTCTTCCCCGGGCTGACCCGCACCCTCACCGCGGCCGGCTACGACGAGACGTACGGTCCGGCGGCCGGTGCGCCCGGATGGCGGGCGACACCTGCGGTACGTGGCCGGGTCGACAGCCGCGGCGTGTTCCGCGCGGGCGCACCGGGGGCAAGCACGGTCACCGCCGCACGTGGCCGGGCCACCGGCACGCTGGGTCTCACAGTGCTCGGCCCGCTGGCCCGGATCGGCTCCACAGTGCCGAGGGTGGGCCTGACCGGGCAGGACGGCAACGCCCTTGTCGGAGTGGTCGGGTACGACGCCGAGGGCAACACCGCGCCCATCGAGCCGGCCGATATGACACTCGACTACGACCGGAACCTGCTGCGGATCACCCCGACCGGCGACGGCAACCTGAGCGTCACCGCGCTCCGGGGCACCGGCTCCGCCCTGGTGACCGTCCACGTCGGACGCGAGAGCACGGTTCTGCCGGTCACCGTCGGGCTGACCGACGTACCGGTCGCCGGATTCGACGACGCCGCGTCCTGGCGGTTCAGCCAGGCCCGGGCCAGCGGGTCGGTCGCGCCGGCGCCAGGGCACACCGGCACCGGCCTGCGCATGTCGTACGACTTCAGCCAGTCGACAGGCACGCGGGCCGCGTACGCCGACCCGCCCGCCTGGATCGAGGTGCCCGGCCAGCCGCAGGCGTTCGGCATGTGGATCCACGGCAACGGCACCGGGGAGTGGCCCAGCCTGCACCTGCACGACGCCCAGGACACCCAGCACGTGCTGCGCGGTCCGCTGATCAGCTGGACCGGATGGCGGTACGTGGAGTTCGCGGTGCCGGCAGGCGTGCAGTACCCGGTGCGGGTGCGCCGCTTCTACGTGGCCGAGACGAACGCCGCCGCGCAGTACAGCAGCGAGGTGATCATCGACGACCTGGTGGCGAAGGTGCCGCCCACTGTCGACGTGCCGGAGGCGTCGCCGCGTACCGATCGGGTGGTGGTCCGCGACGGCACTGTGGACGACGCGCCGTGGCGGTTCGCGGTGCTCTCCGACGCCCAGTTCGTCGCCGCCGCCCCGGACAGCAACCTTGTCGCCCAGGCCCGGCGGACGCTTCGCGAGGTGCGCGCGGCCCGGCCGGACTTCCTCCTGATCAACGGTGACTTCGTGGACACCGCCTACCCGGCGGACTTCGCGCTGGCGCGACGGATCCTCGACGAGGAGTTGGGTGACGCGCTGCCCTGGTACTACGTGCCCGGCAACCACGAGATCATGGGTGCCCCGATCAGCAACTTCGAGGCGGCGTTCGGTGCCACGTCACGGGTGTTCGACCACAACGGCACCCGGTTCGTCACGTTGAACTCGTCCACCGGGACGCTGCGCGGCGGCGGCTTCGACCAGGTGCGGATGCTGCGCGAGACGCTTGACGCGGCGGCTACCGACCGGCGGGTCGGCTCGGTCGTCGTGCTGCACCACCACCCGGCACGCGATCCCAGCCCCGCCCAGGCCAGCCAACTCGGTGACCGTAAGGAGGCGGCGCTGTTGGAGCAGTGGCTCGCCGACTTCCAGCACCGCACCGGCAAGGGCGCGCTGTTCGTGGGCGGGCACGTCGGCACGTTTTACGCCGACCGGGTGGACGGCGTGCCGTACGTGATCAACGGCAACGCGGGCAAGACGCCGTCCACCCCGGCCGACCAGGGCGGCTTCACCGGCTGGACGGAGTTCGGCGTCGACCCGGTCACCCCGGCCGAGGCTGATCGGGCCCGCCGTGACCCACTCGCCGAGGGGCCACGCTGGGTGGACGCGGAGTTCCACGCCCACCTGGACCGGCTCACGGTGAATGCCCCGCCCAGCGTGGCGGTCGGCAGCCCGGCTACGGTCACCGCCACGCTCACCCAGCCGGACGGTCGGACGGTGCCGGTTGCCGCCCCGGTCAGCGCCGACTGGTCGGCCTCGCCGGGCGTTCACGTCGGCTCCGCGGCCGGCGTGCGTCCGTGGCACACGGCCCGCTTCGACCCGGTCACCGGCACGCTTACCGCGCTGCGCGCCGCCGGACCCATCAGCCTCGCCGTCACCGTCAACGGCGTCCGCGCCGAGGCCACCGTCACCGTCACCCGGTGACCTGTCCGGACGGGCTCCCCAGGCCGGGGGCCCGTCCGGACATCCCTCAGAAGTCGCCCTCGGCCACCTGGAACACGGTGAGGCCGAGGTCGCGCCACATCCGCACCACCTGGACGCGGTCGTCGAACACGCCCACCACCCGGTAGCGGTCCCGGATCTCCCGGTCGTAGATCTCCCGTTTGACGATCGAGTCCTTGCGGTAGTCGCCGACGGCACGCAGGTGCAGCCCGAGGTAGGGGGCCCGGACGTGCCGGGCCAGCCACGCCTCGGTTGCGGCCCGGGCGGAGGCGTCCCGTCCGGAGCAGAAGACCACCCCGTACCCGGCGGCGTGCATGGCCCGGACCGCCGCGATCACCGCGCGGTTCGGCTGGTCCTGACCCACCCGGGTCATGTCGTACGGGCTGCGCGACACGGCCAGCGCGACGGTGCCGTCGATGTCCACCAGGACGATCTCCGGCGGTTCTGCCGATGGCGGGTGCACGGCGGCGGGCCGGCCGGTGCGCGCCTGCGGGACGGGCAGCGGCAGGGTGCGCCCCTCGAGGTACCGCTCGTGCAGCCGGCGGATCGCGTCCGCGCCGACCTGGTCGGGCTCCGGGCGGGCGGCGTCACGGCGCAGGCACTCGTCCAGCGGTACGTCGGTGAAGTCGTGCACCTCGAAATCCGCGCCGTGCCGGGCGGCCAGATCGGCCCAGCCCCGCAACGTGCGGGCGCGCAGGTTGGTGTCGTCCACGCACACGTCCGCGCGGGCCTGCAACAGCGCCTCGACCTGGGCGCGCTGCACGACTGTCACCTGCGCCTCGGCCCACTGCGTGAAGAGCCGCTCGCCGTGCAGCATCCGGCGCAGGTCGTCCCGGTTGACCCGGAGCACGGACGGCTGGAGCGTACGGGCGAAGGTGGTCTTGCCCGAGGCGGGCAGCCCTCGGGTGGCGATCAGGCGGGCCATCGACGCACCTCCGACTCGACCCGCGCACCCCGCGTGGGGTACGCCGTGACGATTTCCTGGCTGGGCGAATGCCCCGGCGGGCGGCGGGAATGCGGACGAGGAGGCACGTGTTGACGATGCCGGACGAGGTGTGTGGCCCGATTATCGGGTCGGCTCAGGCCCATGGCACACTGGTCAATCGGCCACCGGTTCCGGTTCACGCCCGAGCCCGTCGCGTACGGCGCGACGAGCGATGACGGCGACCCGGCGACCACCAACGAGAGGACCGAGGCGAGATGAAGGCAAACATCCACCCGGAGTACGTGACCACCGAGGTCAGCTGCTCCTGTGGCAACACGTTCACGACCCGCAGCACCGCCAAGGGCGGGGCGATCCACGCCGAGACCTGCAGCGCCTGCCACCCGTTCTACACCGGTAAGCAGCGCGTTCTCGACACCGCCGGCCGGGTCGCGAAGTTCCAGCAGAAGTACGCCAAGGTTCAGGCCAAGAAGGCCAAGTAGCTCCACGTTCGGCGCCCGCGTCCGGTTTCGCACCGGAGGCGGGCGCCGTCCGCGTTCCACACCTGTTTTCGCCCGGCTGCCGGTAGGTCCCCGGCCGGGCGTCGCCGTACCGTCGAAGGAGCATCCGCAGCATGAGCAGCGAGCGTCTGGCCGGCCTCCTCGACGAGTACGCGGAGTTGGAGAAGCGGTTGGCCGATCCGGCCATCCACGCCGACCAGGCCACCGCGCGTCGGGTCGGCCGTCGGTATGCCGAGCTGGTGCCGTTGCGAAAGGCCGCCGGCGAGCTGGAGCAGGCGCGCGCCGACCTGACCGCGGCCCGCGAGTTGGCAGCCGAGGACCCGTCCTTCGCCGGTGAGGTGGAGTTGATCGCGGCGTCCCTGCCGGTGCTTGAGGAGCGCCTCGCGGAGCTGCTCATTCCCCGTGACCCGCACGACGCCAAGGACGTGATCGTCGAGATCAAGGCCGGCGAGGGCGGCGAGGAGTCGGCCCTGTTCGCCGGTGACCTGCTGCGGATGTACACCAGGTACGCCGAGCGGCACGGGTGGATCACCGAGGTGATCGACGCGCAGGATTCCGACCTCGGCGGCGTCAAGGACGTCTCACTGTCGATCAAGACCAAGGGTGTGCCCGAGGGCGGCAACGGCGTCTGGTCGCGGCTCAAGTGGGAGGGCGGCGTGCACCGGGTGCAGCGTGTCCCGGTCACCGAGTCGCAGGGCCGGATCCACACGAGCGCGGCCGGGGTGCTGGTGCTGCCCGAGGCCGAGGACGTCGACGTCACAATCGACCAGAACGACCTGCGCATCGACGTGTTCCGGTCGTCCGGGCCGGGCGGACAGTCGGTGAACACCACCGACTCCGCAGTGCGGATCACCCACCTGCCGACCGGCATCGTCGTCTCCTGCCAGAACGAGAAGTCCCAGTTGCAGAACCGGGAGCAGGCGATGCGGATCCTGCGTGCGCGGCTGCTCGCCGCCGCCCAGGAGCAGGCCGACGCCGCCGCCTCGGACGCCCGCAAGGCGCAGGTCCGCACCGTGGACCGCTCGGAGCGGATCCGCACCTACAACTACCCGCAGAACCGGATCACCGATCACCGGATCGGCTACACGGCGTACAACCTGGATCTGGCGCTCGCCGGTGACCTGGACGGGGTGCTCGACGCGTTGGCCGAGGCCGACCGTGCGGCCCGCCTGGCCGGCGACACCGAACTGACCCGCCGCTGACCAGCCCTGCCCGGGCCCCGTCCCCGTCGATCATGGGGTTGTGGTGGGCGGTTTGTCGCGTCGTGGGCCTTTGATGAGGCGCCACAACTCCTTGATCGACGCCAGGTCTCGCGGTCAGCTCGCGCGGGGGCGTGACTTGGCACGTAGCATCTCCCGGTCGGCCTGCTCGAAGGCGACGCTGAGCGCGTCGCGCAGCCCGCTGCCGCCGCCGGAGACCTCGGCGAAACCGATGCTCACCCCGACCGGTGTGCCGGGCACCAGCGACTCCCAGTCCTCGGCGTGCACGGCCACCTCGATCCGTCGGGCCACCTCGGCGGCCTCGGCCATGCCGGTGTCCGGCAGCACCACGACGAACTCGTCGCCGCCGTAGCGGGCCACGAAGTCGCCCCGGCGCATCACCCGGTTGATCACCCCGGCGATGCGTTGCAGGACCAGGTCGCCGGAGTGGTGGCCGTGCCGGGTGTTCACCGCCTTGAAGCCGTCCAGGTCGCAGACACCGATCACCACCCGGTCGCCCCGGGTGACGACGGCGGTGATGTACCGCTCCAGCCGGCGCCGGTTGGGCAGCCCAGTGAGCGGGTCGGTGAGCGCCTCACCCTCGTACCGTGCGGCCTCCCGGCGCATCTCCTCGTGGTCGATCCGGGCGGCGATGCCGTCGATGTAGACGTCGCGGAGCCGGTCGTTGCGCTGGGCGGCGAGCCGGAACGCCAGCCGGTCGGCCCGGTGCGCCGCCGAGTGGTCGCCGGCCCGGGACAGGGCGATGCTGCGCAGCCGTGCGGGTTCGGCAGCGCCGAGCGTCTCGGTGGCTACCTGGATGGTGTCCAGGCGGGCGACCGCCTCGATAGGCCGCCCGTCGGCCACGGCCAGGCAGATCATCCCGAGTTGCCGCAGGTCACGGGCGCGCGCGCTGTCGCCACCGTGGCTGATCAGGCGGGCCGGCGCGGTGTCGCCGGACGATCCCAGCGGGTCGCCGAGCGCCGCCTGCCGTGCCGCCGAGTAGCCGTACGCGGCGAGGCTGCTGGGGCGCAGCTTGCCGGCCCGCCCGGTGCGGACGAAGCGCGCCAGGTCGGCGGCGACGTCCCGGAGGACACGCAGACACCCGTCGCTGTCCCCGTTGTGGTCCAGCGCCACCGCGTTGCGCAGCCGGATGCCCGGCGCGGCGAACGTCTCCTCGGGGATGCCGGCCGTCAACCCGAGCTGCCGGGCCCGTTCGATAGCGCCGAGGGCGTACCCGTGGAAGCTGAGGTAGCTGTAGGCCATCGCCAGGTCGTGCCAGCCCCAGGCGGTGTCCCGGTCCGGATCTTCGACCGCGGTCAGCGCCCGGGCGGCCTTGACCAGGTGGGTCACACAGCGGTCCAGAGCGCCCTGGTGGTGCGCGGCGAGGGCGGCCAGGGCGTTGAGGTGCCCGTACAGGTAGGGCTCGGCGAGGTCGCGGACCGCCGCCGATGCCTCCTCGATGGCCCTGGTGAACTCTGCGGTGCGGCCGAGATTGATCAGCGCGGAGAGGCGCTGCACCATGGCGTCCGCGCGCGCCGCCGGGTCGTTGGTGGTGCGGATCACCCGATCCAACAGGGTGTACGCCTCAGCGGAGCGGCTGGCCTCCTGCAACGCCCGGGCATGCGTGAGGGCGTCAACCTGGTCATCGACCCGGTCGAGCCAGCCCACTCACGGCCTCCTGTCGTGTGCGCCCGACGACGTCCGTTCGTGACGTCGCCGGTGACGCTTCATGATTATGTCGTGAGCACTTTGCCGCAACACCCCTCCGAAGGGACAGGACGGGTCCGCCCGTCCGCCGCCGTGGGCCGGGCCACCCGGGCGCTCGCCGCCGCGGGGGTGGGTCCGGCGCGGGTGGAGGCCGAGCTGTTGACCGCGTACGTGCTGGGGGTGCCCCGGGGTCGGCTGGCGCTCGCCGACGATCTCAGCGATGACCAGCTGGCCCGGCTCGACGGGCTGGTCGAGCGCCGCGTCAGCCGGGAGCCGTTGCAGCACCTGACCGGTCGGGCCGGTTTCCGGCACCTGGAGCTGGCGGTCGGCCCGGGTGTCTTCGTGCCGCGCCCGGAGACGGAGCTGCTGGCCGGCTGGGGCATCGAGCAGAGCCGGGGGCTGCCCGAGCCGCTGGTGGTGGACCTGTGCAGCGGTTCCGGCGCTATCGCGTTGGCGGTGGCCCAGGAGGTGCCCGGCGCACAGGTGGTCGCCGTGGAGCGGTCCCCGGCGGCGCTGGAATGGCTGCGCCGCAACGCCGCCGAGCGGGCCACGGCGGGGGACCGCCCCATCGAGGTGGTCGAGGCCGACGTGACAGCACCGGACCTGCTGGCCGATCTGGTCGGCCGGGTGGACGTCCTGCTCTGCAACCCGCCGTACGTACCTGTGGAGGTGGTGGTGCCGCCGGAGGTGGCCGGGCACGATCCGGCGGAGGCGGTGTTCGGCGGCGCGGACGGCCTCGACGTGATCCGGCCGATGCTTGCCCGGGCTGCGGCGCTGCTGCGGCCGGGCGGCGTTCTCGGTGTCGAGCACGACGACACGCACGACGTGGCGGTGCCCGCGCTGCTCGCCGGGAGCGGCTGGTTCACCGACGTCGACGAGCATCGGGACCTCACGGGCCGCCCCCGGTACGCCACCGCGTCCCGACGGGCGGACGGCCAGCACGCCGCGTCCGGCCGGGCGTGGCAGACTGACTCCTCGTGATGCTCTACGACTGCCGGTCGCCCGCCGATCGTGACCGCGGCATCGCTGCGGCCATCGAGGCGGTCAAGAACGGCGAGCTTGTCGTCCTCCCGACGGACACCGTCTACGGAATCGGCGCGGACGCGTTCACTCCGTACGCGGTGAAGGCGCTGTTGGACGCGAAGGGCCGGGGCCGGCAGATGCCGCCGCCGGTGCTCATCGGTTCCCGCCACACCCTCGACGGCCTGGTGTTCTCGCTGCCCACTGCCGCTCGGGACCTGGTGGAGGCGTTCTGGCCCGGTGCGTTGACGATCGTCGTCGAGCACTCGCCGAGCCTGCAGTGGGACCTGGGCGACAAGTCGGGGACGGTGGCGGTGCGGATGCCGCTGCACCCGGTGGCGCTTGAGGTGCTGCGGGAGACCGGCCCGATGGCGGTCTCGTCGGCGAACAAGACGGGCCAGCCGGCGGCGGTGACTGCCGAGGAGGCCCGCGACCAGCTCAGCTACTCGGTGCGGGCGTACCTGGAGGCCGGGCCCTGTCCGGACCCGGTGCCGAGCACGATCGTGGACCTCACCGGCGACGTGCCGCAGCTGCTGCGGGCCGGCGCGATCCCGTTGGAGAAGCTGCGCGAGGTGGTTCCGGATCTCGTCGACACCCAGGGGGTCTGAGTGCCCCCGTTCACCGTCCTGCACGTCTGCATGGGCAACATCTGCCGCTCGCCGATGGCCGAGCGGCTGCTCGCCCTCGCGGTGCGGGAGCGGTTGGCGCGGCGTGGGGAGGCCCCGGCGCTGGCTGAGGAGTTGCTGCACAGCCACAGCGCGGGGACGGGCGGCTGGCACGCGGGCGAGGAGATGAACCCGCCGGCGGCCCGGCAGGTCATCGGCCGTGGCGGTGCCGTCGAGGGGTTCGCGGCGCGCAAGCTGCGCTCGGACCACATCGACGCCGCCGACCTGGTCCTGACGGCCACGGCCGACCAGCAGGAGTACGTGGTGGCGCTGCGCCCGGACGCGGCGGCCCGCACGTTCGTGCTCGGTGAGTTCGGCCGGCTGCTGGCCGCTGTGGACGTCGCCGCGCTGCCGGCGGCGGAGGCGACCCCGCAGGGGGTGTACGCCCGGGGCGTGGCTCTGGTTGCGGCGGCACACGACAACCGGTTGGGTGCCTCGGTGCTGCCCACCGACGATCTGGACGATCCGTGGGGCCGTGGTGACCAGTGCTTCAGCCGGGTCGCCGACGAGATCGAGGAGACGGTCCACCCGCTGGCCGCCGCGCTGCTGCCCTGAGCGCCGTGCGAGTTTTCTGCGGGTTTGGGGAAAACCGGGGGCGAAAGGGGCGTTCCGGGTCATTCTGAACGGGTCCTAGCGTGACCGGCTCCTGCGGGGAGAGCTGATGATCCGGGCCCGACTCGACAAACTACTGACCGTGGTGATCGCCGGCGTGCTTGCCGGACTGGTGCTGGCCGGAGCCGCCCTGCCCGCGGCTCTGGTCTTCGGGATCGGCTTCAGCGCCCTGTCCACGCCGTACTCGGAGCTGCCGAACACGCTCCGCACGCCGCCCACCGCCCAGCGGTCCAACCTCTACGCCAGCGACGGCACCACGCTGATCACGTCCTTCTACCAGGAGGACCGGGTGGACGTACCGCTGGACGAGGTCGCCCCGGTGATGCGCCAGGCCATCGTCGCCGCCGAGGACGCCCGGTTCTACAAGCACAGCGGGGTGGACCTGCGCGGCGTCGTACGCGCGTTCACGGTCAACAAGCGCGACGGCCGTACCCGGCAGGGCGCCTCCACGCTGACCATGCAGTACGTCCGCAACGTGCTCGCCAGCGACCCCCGGCTGACCGTGGGACAACGCCGGGCCGCCACCGAGGTCACCACGGCCCGCAAGCTCCAGGAGATGCGGTACGCGCTCGCGTTGGAACGGGAGCTGAGCAAGGAGGACATCCTCACCCGCTACCTCAACATCGCCTACTTCGGCGCCGGGGCGTACGGGATCGCCGCCGCCAGCAAGCGGTACTTCTCCCGGTCGCCGGCCGAGCTGACCCTCGCCCAGGCGGCGCTGCTGGCCGGTCTGGTGCAGTCGCCGGACAGCGACGACCCGATCAACGGCGACGCCGACAGCGCGCTGGAGCGCCGGTCGTACGTGCTGGAGCGGCTTGTGGAGTCCGGCCAGGTGGCTGCCGACGCGGCCGACGCGGCGCGGACCGAGCCCATGCAACTGCGGCCCAGCGAGACGCCGAACGACTGCACGGGGGTGCCCGACGGGCACAACGACTGGGGCTTCTTCTGCGACTGGTTCACCCGCTGGTGGAGCAGCCAGCCGGCGTTCGGGTCGACGGCCGACGAGCGGCAGCGCACCCTGCGCCGGGGTGGCTTCTCCATCGTCTCCTCGCTGGACCCGGCGGTGCAGCGGGCCACCACCGAGCAGGTGCTGAAGATCTACAAGCCGACCGACCCGCGGGCGGTGCCGACAGCTGTGGTGCAGCCCGGCACCGGCAGGGTGCTGGCGATGTCGGTGAACCGCGCCTACAGCGTGGGGGACAACCCGATCGGGCAGAAGAACCACCCGAACACCGTCAACCAGCTCGTCGCCGGCGGCGGGGCGATCGACGGCTACCAGGGCGGCTCGACGTTCAAGCTATTCGCCCTGCTGGCCGCGCTGGAGTCGGGCATGCCGCTGTCGACCGAGTTCACCGCGCCGAGCCAGATCCTGACCCGGTTCCCGGTGACCGGGCCGGCCAGCTGCGACGGCCGCTGGTGTCCGTCGAACGCCAACCCGTCGTCGATGGACGGCCCCCGCACCATGTGGAGCGCCTTCGGCCGCTCGGTGAACACCTACTTCGCGTGGCTCACCGAGAAGGTCGGCGCCGACCGGGTGGTGGAGATGGCCGAGCGGCTCGGCATCGTGCTGCGCGCCGACCCCGACGAGCAGCTCGCCCGGTACGGCGCGAAGAACTGGGGCCCGTTCACACTGGGCGTGGCCGCCACGACCCCGCTCGACCTGGCCAACGCGTACGCCACGGTGGCGGCCGAGGGAACCTGGTGCGCGCCGCTGCCGGTGGTCTCGATAAGCGACTCGACCGGTCGGCCTGTGGATGCCGCCAAGCCGGACTGCCGGCAGGTCCTGGACACCGACGTGGCCCGTGCGGCCATCGACGCATCCCGCTGCCCGGTGGGTGACCAGTCGATGTACGGGCGATGCGACGGCGCCACCGCGCCCGATCTGCGCGCCCGGCTCGGCCGCCCGGTGGCCGGCAAGACCGGCAGCTCCGAGCGGTACGAGACGGAGACGGTGGTGGCCTTCACGCCGCAGTTGGCGGTCGCCTCGATGGCGGCCAACCCGGACGACCCCCGCGACGCTGTCGGTCAGGCGGTGCAGGCCCGGATGGTGACCGCGGTGGGCGAGGTGCTCACCGCCGGCCTACGAGGCGAGCCGGTACGCGATTTCGTCCCGCCGAGCGAAAGAGCCGCCTTCCAGCTAACAGGCCCCCGCAACGGCAACTGAGCAGGGTTGGGGTTAGGAGAGTTCTTCTGCGCCTCGGGCTATGTTGCGGGCCATTCCGCCGAAGACCAGCGCGTGGAACGGCGCCACCGATCCCCAGTAGGCGTGCCCGCTCAGCCCGCGGGGCAGGAAGACGGCGCGTTGCTGGTAGCGGCTGCGCCCGTCGTCGGCGGGCAGCACCCGCATCTCCAGCCAGGCCCGGCCGGGCAGGCGCATCTCGGCGCGCAGCCGCAGCAGCTCGCCCGGGATGATCTCCTCCACCCGCCAGAAGTCCAGCGCTTCGCCGACCTGCAACCGGTGCGGGTCGCGCCGGCCACGCCGCAGCCCCACCCCGCCGACGAGGCGATCCAGCCAGCCACGTATCGACCAGGCGAGCGGGAACGAGTACCAGCCGTGCTCGCCGCCGACGCCCTCGACAACCCGCCAGAGGGCGGCCGGCGGCGCGTCCACTGTCCGCTCCCGAAAGTCGGTGTAGGTGGTGCCACCGGACCAGTCCGGGTCGCTGGGCAGCGGCTCGGCGGGAGCGTCCGGGCCGCTCGCGTTCGACCACCGGGTCTCCACCTGGGCGTCGCGCACCTTTGCCAGCGCCAGGGACACCGCCTGGTCGAAGCCGGTCAGCCCGCCGGGCGGGTCGGGTACGTACCGGGCGATGTCGTGTTCGTGCGTGACCGCCTCGTGGATGAGGCTCTCCACAAGCGGGCGGGCGATGGCGTTCGGCACCGGTGTGATCAGGCCGACCCAGTGCGAGGAGAGCGACGGGGTGAGCGGCCGGACCGGCACGATGATCCGCCGGCGCAGCCCCGCCACCCGCGCGTAGCGCTGCATCATGTCGCGGAAGGTCAGCACGTCCGGTCCGCCGATGTCGAAGCCCCTGTTGACCTCCGGAGGCAGCGTGGCGCAGCCGGCCAGGTAGCGCAGCACGTCGCGGACGGCGATCGGCTGGATCCGGTTGCCCACCCACCGTGGGGTGACCATGGCGGGCAGCCGCTCGGTCAGGTAGCGCAGCATCTCGAACGACGCCGAGCCGGAGCCGATGATGACCGCGGCGCGGAGCACGGCCGTGGGCACCCCGCTGGCCAGCAGGATCCGGCCCACCTCGGCCCGGGACCGCAGGTGCGGTGAGGGGACCTCCGCGTCGGACGCCGGCTCCGGACCCCCCAGATAAACGATCCGGTGTACGCCTGCCGCACGGGCCGCCGCCGCGAAGTTTGTCGCCGCCTCGCGGTCGGCCGCCTCGAAGTCGGGACGGCCGAGCGAGTGCACGAGGAAGTAGGCGACGTCCACGTCGGCGAATGCGGCAGGCAGCGTCTCCGGTCGGCTGAGGTCCCCCTCGACGATCTCGGCCGCCGAGGCCCACGGCACGTCACGCAGCCGCACGGCCTTGCGGGCCAGGCAGCGTACGGAGTGCCCGTCGGCGAGCAGAAGCGGCGTCAGTCGCCCGCCGATGTATCCCGTTGCACCGGTGACGAGGCATCTCACGGGTCCCAGTGTGCGGCCCTCTAGACTCGTTCGCTGTGGAGACCGAGACGAGCACCTTCTGGGGGCCGGATTTTGCGCAGCTCAGAGCCACCGATCCGGAGATCGCCGGGGTGGTTCTCGGCGAGCTGGACCGGTTGCGGGGTGGCCTGCAGCTGATCGCCAGCGAGAATCTGACCTCGCCTGCGGTGCTTGCCGCGCTCGGTTCGACGCTCACTAACAAGTACGCCGAGGGTTACCCGGGCCGCCGCTACTACGGCGGCTGCGCGGAGGTGGACCGGGCCGAGGAGATCGGCATCGCCCGCGCCAAGGAGCTCTTCGGCGCCGAGCACGCCAACCTCCAGCCGCATTCGGGGGCGAGCGCCAACCTCGCCGCGTACGCCGCGCTTGTGCAGCCGGGGGACACGGTCCTGGCGATGGACCTGCCGCACGGGGGGCACCTCACCCACGGCAGCCGGGTGAACTTCTCCGGCAAGTGGTTCCACCCGGTCGGCTACCCCGTCCGGCCGGACACCGAGCTGATCGACTACGACGAGGTACGCGACCTTGCGCGCGCGCACCGACCCAAGCTGATCATCTGCGGCGCGACGGCGTACCCCCGGTTGATCGACTTCGCGCGGTTCCGGGAGATCGCCGACGAGGTCGGCGCGTACCTGATGGTGGACGCGGCGCACTTCATCGGCCTGGTCGCCGGTCGGGCGATCCCGTCCCCGGTGCCGTACGCCGACGTCGTCTGCGCCACCACCCACAAGGTGCTCCGGGGCCCGCGTGGCGGCATGATCCTCTGCCGTGAGTCGCTGGCCCAGCGGATCGACAAGGCCGTCTTCCCGTTCACCCAGGGCGGCCCGCTGATGCACGCGGTGGCGGCCAAGGCGGTCGCGCTGCGCGAGGCCGCCCAGCCCGAGTTCCAGACGTACGCCCGGCAGGTGGTCAGCAACGCCCAGGCGCTCGCCGCCGGGCTGGCCGACGAGGGGATGCGCCCGGTGTCCGGTGGCACCGACACCCACCTCGCCCTGATCGACCTGCGCGAGACGGGGGTGACGGGCGCGGAGGCCGAGCGGCGCTGCGACGCCGCGTCGATCACCCTGAACAAGAACGCCATCCCGTTCGATCCGCAGCCACCGATGGTGGCCTCCGGCATCCGGGTGGGCACCCCGAGCGTCACCACCCAGGGCATGCGGGAAGGTGAGCTGCGGCAGGTGGCCGCCCTGATCGCCCGTGTGGTGCGCACCGATCCCGGTGCACCGGGCGGTGCCGACGCGCTGTCCCGGATCGGCGCCGAGGTGGCCGAGCTGGTCGCGACGTTCCCGGCGTACCCGCGATGAATGAGGCACGGACGGACGAGCCGCAGGCGGACGAGCCACGGGCGGGTGAGCCGGGCGCGATCCGGGTCCGGCTGCCGTACCTGCGCCTTACGCTGCTGAGTTGTGCGGTGCTGGCAGTGCTGGCGGTCCCGCTCGCGGCGATCCTGTGGGGTGCCGAGGGCGCCGCCGGGGCGGCTGCCGGGATCGCGTTGGTGGTGGTGAGCTATCTCATCTCCGGGTTCTCGGTCGCCTGGGCGGACGCCGTCAACCCGCGCATGATCATGTCCGTTGGGCTTGTCACCTACGGTGTGAAGATCGTGATCCTCGGTCTGGCCATGTCTGCCATCGCGGCCACCGGTTGGGGTGGTTTACGGGTCATGGGCGGCGCGGTCATCCTGGCCGTGCTGGTCTGGACCGGAGCCCACCTGACCTGGGCGTTGCGCTCTCCGCTGCCGACCTTCCGGTCACAGCGCGACTGACTCCGTTCGATCGCACGCTCCTCGTCGGACGATTGTCGGCAATTTGCCGGTCCCGTCGGGCTGCCTCGGCGGACCCGACGGGAGTAGCCTTGGCGACGGTTGACGCGTCCGTAGTGCGACCCGCACGCTGCCCGCAGTGTGGGGGGTGCCGCACACCCTGGCACGCCCCGGCTGATATCGTTCGCCACGTCATGGCCGACGACCTTCACCCCAAGAAGTCCGATGAGCACTCATCGGAGGGCGTTGCCGGCACCGTTCTTGGCTATCTCCTCGCCGGCATTGTGGTGTGGGGTTTCCTCGGGTGGCTCGCTGGACGCCTTCTTGGCTTTCCTACGGGCATCGGGATCGCCACGGGCATGATGTTCGGCGCAGCCGGAGCGATCTACCTGATCATGAAGAGGCTCGGTGCTTGAGTTCCAGCACACGCGGGTCTGTCGAGTGCGGAGGATGACACGGTGAGTGGACAGCTCGTCGCCGCCGAGGGGCTTCCCTGGCCCCCCAGCGTCGGAGATTTCTACCCGCCGAACGTGGCCGGCCCCTGGGTCACCAAGTTCGGGATCATGATCTGGCTCGCGGTCGCGTTGCTGATCATCTTCTTCATGCTCGCCTACCGGAAGCCCAAGCTGGTTCCCGGTAAGGCCCAGTGGTATGCGGAGTCGGTCTACGGCCTGGTTCGGGACAACATCGCCCGTGAGCAGATGGGCAATGCGGGCATCCGCTTCGCGCCCTATTTCACGGTGCTCTTCAGCTTCATCCTGCTGACAAACATCTTCAGCATCGTGCCCGGGTTGCAGATCTCGCCCAACTCGCACATCGCCTTCCCGATCGTGCTCTCGGCTATTTCCTACGTGATGTACATCTACATCGGCATCCGTAAGCACGGCCTCGGAAAATACCTGAAGCAGAGTCTGATCCTGCCGGGCGTTCCATGGCCGATGCACTTCCTGCTGATCCCGATCGAGTTGCTGCAGAACTTCATCGTCCGGCCGGTCACCCTGGCGCTGCGGCTCTTCGCCAACATGTTCGCCGGCCACCTGCTGCTGCTGGTCTTCACCGTCGGCGGCTTCGTGATGCTCGCCTCGGACAGCATCTTCGTCCAGGTGACCTCGGTCTTCTCCTTCGCCATGGCGATCGTGATGGCCTTCTTCGAGCTGCTGGTCGCGGCGCTGCAGGCATATGTCTTCGTCACGCTGACCGCCAACTACATCGGGTCGTCGCTGGCCGACGAGCACTGATCGGCTCGGCGGGTCACCCGGCCCGACCAAGCTTCTGGTACCGACCGCCTACACGTGAAACCTCGCGTGTGAACTAGGAGGAATGCCCGCAATGCAGGTTCTTGCCGCCATCGAAGGCAACGTCAACACCATCGGCTATGGCCTCGCCGCCATCGGCCCCGGTATCGGTGTCGCCCTGGTCTTCGCGGCCTACATCCAGTCGAGCGCCCGCCAGCCGGAGTCCGCCGGTTTCAACCGCACCTGGCTCGTCCTGGGCTTCGCCCTGGTCGAGGCGCTCGCCCTCTTCGGCTTGGTTCTCGCCTTCGCCGTCTGACCCTTCGCACCACGCGACCCGGAGGTCTGACATGTTTATCGCCGCCGAAGGCGTCGAGCACAACCCGATCCTTCCGATCTGGCAGGAGATCGTCGTTGGCTCGATCTCCTTCGCCCTGCTTGTCTTCGTCCTGCTGAAGTTCGTCATGCCTCGCATGGAGGCGATGTACCAGGCGCGGGTCGACGCGATCGAGGGTGGCCTCAAGCGCGCCGAGGCGGCCCAGGCCGAGGCGAACCAGCTGCTCGAGCAGTACCGCGCGCAGCTGGCCGAGGTGCGTACCGAGGCCGCCAAGATCCGTGACGACGCCCGCTCCGACGCCGAGGGGATCCGACAGGACATCCTCGCCAAGGCGCGGGAGGAGTCCGAGCGGGTTGTCGCCGCAGGCAAGGAGCAGCTCCTGGCCGAGCGCGCCACCATCGTGCGCGACCTGCGCGCGGAGGTCGGCGGCCTGGCTGTCGACCTGGCCAGCCGGATCGTCGGGGAGTCGCTCGCCGACGAGGCCCGCCGCAAGGGCACCGTCGAGCGCTTCCTCACCGATCTTGAGAGCGCGGGGGCCCGCTGATGCAGGCCGCCAGCCGGGAGTCGTACAAGGCAGCCGTCGAGCGGCTGGAGGCGTACACCCGCGGTGCTCAGCCGCAGGCGATCGCCGCCACCGCCGACGGCGTCCTCTCCGTCGCGGATCTGCTGCGGCGGGAGGTACGGCTACGCCGGGCGCTCTCCGACCCTGCACGTTCCGGTACGGATCGCGCCGGCCTGCTCGGCACCATGCTGCGCGGCAAGGTGGACGAGCAGGCGCTCGACCTGAGCAGCACGTTGGTCGCCAACCGCTGGTCGGCACCGTCGGAGTTGCTCGACGGCGCCGAGCGGCTCGGTGTGGAGGCGCTGCTTGCCAGCGCCGACGCCACCGGTGACCTCGGCGAGGTGGAGGACGAGCTGTTCCGGTTCGGCCAGTTGGTCGCCGGACAGCCGCAGCTCGCCACCGTGCTGACCGACCCGATCGCGCCGTTGGCTCAGCGCGCCGGATTGGTTCGGGAGCTGCTGGAGGGCAAGGCCCACCCGGTGACGGTCCGCCTCGTCGAGGTGGCTCTCTCCGGGTTCGGTGGGCGCTCCTTCAGCGGTGCGCTCACCCGACTGGTCGAGCTCACCGCCGACCGGCGGGACCGGCAGGTCGCGTACGTGACCGTCGCCGCCCCGCTGGATGACGCGGAGGAGCAGCGGCTGGGCGCTCGTCTCGCTGAGCTATACGGTCGGCAGGTCGACGTCAAGCAGACGGTCGACCCCGACATCCTGGGCGGCATGAGCGTCCGGGTCGGTTCCGATCTCTACGACGGGACGATCCTGCGCCGGCTCAAGGAGACTCGTAACGCGTTCGCCAAGCGCTGACGGCTTCCGCGAAGCACCTGAATGACAGACGCCATTCGGACCGGTCGGTACTAGGTATCCCCGGGCCCCTGAAATTTAAGGAAGCAGAGGATGGCCGAGCTGACCATCTCGACGGAGGAGATCCGCGGCGCCCTGGAGCGCTACGTCTCCTCCTATTCGCCCGACGTCTCCCGCGAGGAGGTCGGCACCGTCGCCGACACCGGTGACGGTATCGCCCACGTCGAGGGCCTGCCCTCGACCATGACCAACGAGCTCCTGGAGTTCGAGGACGGCACGCTCGGCGTGGCGTTGAACCTCGACGTCCGCGAGATCGGTGTCGTTGTTCTCGGTGACTCCTCCAAGCTGGAGGAGGGGCAGCGCGTCAAGCGCACCGAGCGGGTTCTCTCCGTTCCGGTCGGCGACGCCTTCCTCGGGCGCGTGGTCAACGCGCTCGGCGCGCCGATCGACGCGCTCGGCGACATCGCCAACGAGGGCTTCCGCGAGCTGGAGCTGCAGGCTCCGAACGTGATGGCCCGGCAGTCCGTGGACGAGCCGCTCCAGACCGGCATCAAGGCCATCGACGCGATGACCCCGATCGGTCGGGGCCAGCGGCAGCTGATCATCGGTGACCGGAAGACCGGCAAGACCACTGTCGCCCTGGACGCCATCCTCAACCAGCGCGACAACTGGCGCACCGGCGACCCGAAGAAGCAGGTCCGCTGCATCTACGTCGCCATCGGCCAGAAGGCCTCCACGATCGCCTCCATCAAGGGGCAGCTCGAGGAGGCGGGCGCGATGGAGTACACCACCATCGTGGCCTCCCCGGCCTCCGACCCGGCCGGCTTCAAGTACCTCGCTCCGTACACCGGCTCGTCCATCGGGCAGCACTGGATGTACGGCGGCAAGCACGTTCTGATCGTCTTCGACGACCTGAGCAAGCAGGCTGAGGCGTACCGTGCCGTGTCGCTGCTGCTGCGCCGCCCGCCGGGCCGTGAGGCGTACCCGGGTGACGTCTTCTACCTGCACTCCCGCCTGCTGGAGCGCTGCGCGAAGCTCTCCGACGAGCTGGGTGGCGGCTCGATGACCGGTCTGCCGATCATCGAGACGAAGGCCAACGACATCTCGGCCTTCATCCCGACCAACGTCATCTCGATCACCGACGGCCAGATCTTCCTGGAGACCGACCTGTTCAACCAGGGCGTCCGTCCGGCGATCAACGTCGGTACCTCGGTCTCCCGGGTCGGTGGCGCCGCGCAGGTGAAGCCGATGAAGAAGGTCGCCGGTTCGCTGCGGCTCAACCTGGCCCAGTACCGCGAGCTGGAGGCGTTCGCCGCCTTCGCCTCCGACCTGGACAAGGCCTCCCGGGCCCAGCTGGACCGCGGTTCGCGTCTGGTCGAGCTGCTGAAGCAGCCGAACTACTCGCCGTACCCGGTGCAGGAGCAGGTCGTCTCGGTCTGGGCCGGCACCGAGGGCAAGCTGGACGACGTCCCGGTGGGCGAGGTGCGCCGCTTCGAGGCGGAGTTCCTTCAGTACCTGCGGCACAAGCACGCGGGTGTGCTCTCCTCGATCGCTGACAACCAGTGGAACGACGACATCATCGGCTCCCTGGACAACGCGATCAGCGAGTTCAAGAAGGTCTTCCTCGGCAAGGAGGACGAGTCCCGGATCAACGACGCGCCGGCCAAGCCGCTCGAGGGCGACCAGGACCGCGAGACGGTGACCCGCTACCGCGACGGCGCGCCCGCCGGCTCGACCGAGAGCTGATCTGATGGCGGCCCAGGTACGCGTTCTTCGTCAACGGATCCGCTCGGCGAAGTCGATGAAGAAGATCACCAAGGCGATGGAGCTCGTGGCGACGAGCCGGATCGCCAAGGCCCAGGCCCGGGTGCAGGCGTCCCTGCCGTACGCCCAGGCCATCACCGGCGTGCTCACGGCGCTGGCGTCCAACGCGCGGATCGACCACCCGCTGCTCACTCCGCGCGAGCGGGTGCGGCGGGCGGGCGTCCTGCTGGTCACCAGCGACCGTGGCCTGGCCGGCGGTTACAGCTCCAACGCGATCAGGATGGCCGAGTCGCTGATCGCGCGGCTGAAGTCGGACGGCAAGGAGCCGGTGCTCTACGTCATCGGGCGTAAGGGCGTCGGGTTCTACCGGTTCCGTGACCGGCCGATGGAAGCGAACTGGACCGGGTTCAGCGAGCAGCCGTCGTTCGAAGACGCTCGCACCGTCGGTGAGACGCTGATCAAGGCGTTCACCGCCGGCGCGGACGACGTCGACGGCGACGCCGGGGCGGACGGGGTGCTCGGAGTCGACGAGTTGCACATCGTCTACACCGAGTTCCACTCGCTGATGACGCAGACCCCGGTCACCAAGGTGATCGGTCCGATGCAGGTGGAGGACCGGCCGCGCTCCGAGGGGCTGCTGCCGGCGTACGAGTTCGAGCCGGACGCGGAGGCGCTGCTCGACGCGCTCCTGCCGAGGTACATCAACACGCGGATCTACGCGGCGTTGATCGAGTCGGCGGCGAGTGAGTCGGCGGCACGGCGGCGGGCGATGAAGAGCGCCACCGACAACGCCGAAGAGATGATCGAGAAGTACACGCGCGAGATGAACTCGGCCCGACAGGCCGGGATCACCCAGGAGATCAGCGAGATCGTCGGCGGCGCCAACGCGCTGGCCGCGTCGGGAAGTGAAGTGTGATGACTGCACCAGTAGAGACCAAGACGGCCACGGGTCGCGTGGTCCGGGTCATCGGCCCGGTCGTCGACGCCGAATTCCCGCGTGACGCCATGCCGGCCCTGTTCAACGCTCTGAACGTCGACGTGAACCTGTCCGGCGGTGAGAAGACGCTGACCCTGGAGGTTGCCCAGCACCTGGGTGACAACCTGGTCCGCGCCATCTCGATGCAGCCGACGGACGGTCTGGTTCGCGGCGCGGAGGTGCGTGACCGTGGCGAGCCGATCACCGTTCCGGTGGGCGACGCCGTCAAGGGCCACGTGTTCAACGCGATCGGCGAGTGCCTCAACCTCACCGAGGGCGAGACCATTCAGGCCGACGACCGGTGGGGCATCCACCGCAAGGCTCCGGCCTTCGCGGATCTGGAGCCGAAGACCGAGATGCTGGAGACCGGCATCAAGGTCATCGACCTGCTGGCCCCGTACGTCAAGGGCGGCAAGATCGGCCTGTTCGGCGGCGCGGGTGTGGGCAAGACGGTGCTCATCCAGGAGATGATCACACGGGTTGCCCGCAACTTCGGTGGTACCTCGGTGTTCGCCGGCGTGGGTGAGCGCACCCGTGAGGGCAACGACCTCATCGCTGAAATGACCGAGTCCGGCGTCATCGACAAGACGGCGCTCGTCTACGGCCAGATGGACGAGCCGCCGGGCACCCGGCTGCGGGTGGCGCTGTCGGCGCTGACCATGGCCGAGTACTTCCGGGACGTGAAGAAGCAGGAGGTGCTGCTCTTCATCGACAACATCTTCCGCTTCACCCAGGCGGGTTCGGAGGTCTCCACTCTGCTCGGCCGTATGCCGAGCGCCGTGGGTTACCAGCCGACCCTGGCCGACGAGATGGGCGAGCTCCAGGAGCGGATCACCTCCGTCCGGGGCCAGGCCATCACCTCCATGCAGGCGATCTACGTGCCGGCGGACGACTACACCGACCCCGCCCCGGCCACCACGTTCGCCCACCTGGACGCGACCACCAACCTGGAGCGGTCGATCTCCGACAAGGGCATCTACCCGGCCGTGGACCCGCTGGCGTCCTCGTCCCGGATCCTCGCCCCGGAGTTCGTCGGCGCCGAGCACTTCCAGGTGGCCACCGAGGTGAAGCGGATCCTGCAGCGCTACCGCGACCTGCAGGACATCATCGCCATCCTCGGTATCGAGGAGCTCTCCGAGGAAGACAAGATCACCGTGGCGCGTGCCCGGCGGATCGAGCGCTTCCTGTCGCAGAACACCTACGCTGCGGAGCAGTTCACCGGCGTGCCGGGCTCGACGGTCCCGATCAAGGAGACCATCGAGGCGTTCCGCAAGATCAGCGAGGGGGAGTACGACCACTTCCCTGAGCAGGCGTTCTTCATGTGCGGCGGTCTCGAGGACCTCGAGGCCAAGGCCGCGGAGCTGATGAAGGACTGACAGCTCGTCCAGATCCGCAACGCAAAAGACTGCCCCGGCAATGCCGGGGCAGTCTTTTGTTCATCTTCGCGCCTTATCATCTTCGCGGTCCGTTGCTCGCTGTCGGCGTTCGCGCAGCTGGCGAGATACGGTCGTTGCGCACGTTCCCCTGAACGAGCGTTGATCTTTGCAACCTTTCGGCGACGCGCGCCCGTCTTCTACCCGTGGGCGTGACGAACGGAGATGCACGTGGCTAAGGCCGGCAAGAGTGGCCGCAAGTCGATCTGGCGGGGCGTGCCTCGCTGGGCCAGGATCTGCACGGTGTTCGGCGCGGTGCTGACAATGCTCAGCGGTGCGGTGCTGGTCGGCACCGAGGTGCTGATGGCCCGTTACGAGGGCGCCGTCGGCAAGGCCGACCTGTTCGGCGACCAGGCCGCTGGCGCCAAGGAGAAGAAGAGCGACATCAAGGGTCCGCTCAACATCCTGCTTGTCGGCATCGACCCGCGGACCCCGACGGCGGCGCCACTTGCCGACTCGATCATGGTGCTGCACGTGCCTGCCTCGATGGATCGTGCCTACCTGTTCTCCGTGCCCCGTGATCTCTACGTCGACATCCCGCCGTTCAAGAAGGCCGACTTCCACGGCGAGAAGACCAAGATCAACGCGGCGATGTCGTACGGCAGTCATGTGCCGGGCGGAAACCCCGACGCCGCGCGCGGCTTCGAGCTGCTGGCCACGACAGTGCAGAACGCGACGGGCATCAAGCGCTTCGACGCCGGCGCGATCATCAACTTCACCGGCTTCCAGAAGATCGTCGACGCGATGGGCGGCGTCACCATGTACGTCGAGCGCGAGGTGAAGTCCGAGCACAAGCAGCCGGACGGCAAGGCCCGGCCGGGCAACCCGCGCGGCGAGGGCTACATCGGGCCGCAGGCGGTCTACCCGAAGGGCACTCACCACCTCAGTGGGTGGCAGGCGCTGGACTACGTCCGGCAGCGCTACGAGAAGAACGGCGTCATCGACGGCGACTACGGCCGGCAGCGCCACCAGCAGCAGTTCGTCAAGGCGATGGTCGGCCAGGCGTTCAGCGCCGACGTGGTCGCCAACCCGATCAAGCTGGACAAGGTGCTCCGCGCCGCCGGGCAGTCGCTGATCTTCAACGGCCGTGGCAACAGCGTTGTCGACTTCGGGATCGCTCTGAAGGACATCCGCCCCAACACCATCCAGATGATCAAGCTCCCCGGTGGCGGCGTCTACGAAGGTAAGAAGTACAAGGGTGAACAGTTCCAGGCAGGCGTCGCGGACTTCTTCACCGCCCTGCACAATGAACAACTGGACCCGTTCCTGTTGGAGCACCCGGAATTCCACAACAAGACGAAGTAGTCGTGGCGTAGCTCTCCCCACCCGCGTTGGGGGCGGGCAGCCGTCAGGACTAGACTTTCGGCATTCCGCCCGCCGCAGCAAGGAGACAGCGTGGCACAGCAGCTTCACGTCGAGCTCGTCGCCGTCGAGGAAAAGGTCTGGTCAGGTGACGCCGAGATGCTCGTCGCCCGGACCACCGAAGGCGAGCTCGGTGTCCTGCCGGGGCACGCGCCGCTGCTCGGTCAGCTCGCAGAGCCGGGCCAGGTCCGCATCAAGCTGGCCGGTGGTGAGCAGATCTCGTACGACGTGGCCGGCGGCTTCCTCTCGGTGAGCCCCGACAAGGTCACCGTGCTGGCCGAGAGCGCTACCCCGGTTTCCGCGCAGAGCAGCTGAGCCACACCGGGGATGGAGATCGTCGAAGGAATCGGGATCGGCGTCGCCGTCGTCCTCGTCGCGGTTCTCTTCCTCTTCGTCCGCCGTGCGCTCGTCACCCGCAGCGGTGGCATCATCCGGCTCAGCGTCCGGACCACCACAATGCTCGACGGCCGCGGCTGGTCACCGGGCTTCGGCCGGTTCGCCGGTGAGGAACTGCGCTGGTACCGGATGTTCAGCTTCGCGTTGCGACCCAAGCGGGTGCTCTCCCGCAAAGGGCTGGCCGTGGAGCGCCGCCGCTTGCCCGAAGGGCAGGAGCGGCTCTCCATGCCGGCCGACTGGGTGATCCTCCGGTGTACCAGTCACCACGCACCGGTGGAGATCGCCATGGCGCGGTCGACAGTTACCGGTTTCCTATCCTGGCTCGAGGCCGCCCCTCCGGGGGCGGTCTCGCCGCGTATGGCCTCCCAGGACTGGCCGGCTGCCTGAGCCGCTTCTCGGGTCACCCCTGGGTTTCCGGGGGAGCCCACCCGGCTCCGGGCGGTCAGGCTTGATCCCTGCGCCGGGCGGGCTCTCCCGGAAACCCGTCGGTGCCGGTGTGCGTCGTTCCGGCGCGGGTTCTCATCACCTGCCGTTACCGATGTTGCTGAGGCGTGAGGGCCCCCAGATCGGGAACCCACCCCTACACGTGCTGGCGGGGCGCTCCCGATCAGCGCTTGCCGCCCGGCACCCATAGCACATCGCCTGCCGGATTTGCCGTTCTTGACAGGATGAAGAGCAGATCGGAGAGCCGGTTGAGATACTTTGCCGGGAGCGGGCTGGTTCGCTCCGGATCGTGGCTGACCAGCGCCCATGCCGATCGCTCGGCACGCCGGGCAACGGTCCGCGCCACGTGCAGGAGTGCCGCACCCGCGGTGCCGCCGGGGAGGATGAAGGAGTCGAGCGTGCTCAGGCGTGCGTTGTACTCGTCGCACCAGCTTTCCAGGCGCTCGACGTACTCCTCGGTCACCCGCAGCGGCGGATACTTCGGATCCGGCTCCACCGGGGTGGCCAGGTCGGCACCGACGTCGAACAGGTCGTTCTGCACCGACTCCAGCACGACCCGCAGCTCATCGTCGAGCTGTCCCAGGGCGAGTGCCACGCCGATCGCCGCGTTGCACTCGTCGACATCCGCGTACCCGGCGATCCGTGGATCGGTCTTCGGCACCTGCTCGTTGTTGCTCAGCCTGGTCATGCCGGCATCGCCGGCCTTGGTGTAGATGCGCGTGAGGTGGACGGCCATGACGCACAGCCTACGGATACCGGATCTGACGATCCCTACGCGGCCGGCTACCACTGCCGGCTGGCCGGCGGTGGTAGGCCCCGGAGACGCCGGTGACCCGGCAATCAATGATGTCGATGTCATCCGGGTGCGTGGTGATGCGCGACTGGCCGGCACCGTGCACGTGGTGGGTGCCAAGAACTCGGCGCTGAAGCTGATGGCAGCCGCGCTGCTCGCACCGGGGCGGAGCGTGATCACCAACGTCCCGCGGATCACCGACATCGCGATCATGGGAGAGGTGCTGCGCCGGCTGGGATGCGACGTCCGGTTCGACGCCGACGACCCGGTGGACCCGATGGTTGCCCGAGGGGGTGTCGCCCGGTCCCGCTCGGTGACGATCGACGTACCCGAGCAGCCCGGCGCGGACGCGGACTACGACCTGGTCCGGCGGCTCCGCGCGTCGATCTGCGTGCTGGGTCCGCTGCTGGCCCGTCGGGGGTTCGTGCGGGTGGCCCACCCCGGCGGCGACGCCATCGGCTCCCGTGGGCTGGACATGCACATCTCCGGGCTGACGCGGATGGGCGCCGATATCTCCGGCGAGCACGGTTTCGTCATCGCCTCCGCCCCACACGGTCTGCGCGGCGCGGACATCGTGCTCGATTTTCCCAGCGTGGGTGCGACCGAGAACCTGGTGATGGCGGCGGTGCTGGCCCAGGGCACCACGACGGTCGAAAACGCGGCACGGGAACCCGAGATCGTCGACATCTGCACGATGCTCAACCAGATGGGCGCGCAGATCTCCGGCGCCGGCACGACCACGCTGCGGATCACCGGCGTACCCGGGCTGCGCCCGGTGCGGCACGCCACGGTGGGGGACCGGATCGTCGCCGGCACGTGGGCGTTCGGCGCGGCGATGACCCGGGGCGACGTGACGGTGACCGGGCTCGACCCGGCCTACCTGGAGATCGCGCTGGACAAGGTGGTTGCGGCCGGCGGCCTCGTCGAGACCCGGGGAGACGGCTTCCGCGTACGCATGGACGACCGGCCCCGGGCTGTGGACGTGGTGACGCTGCCGTACCCCGGCTTCGCCACCGACCTGCTGCCGATGGCGATCGGGCTGGCCGCGGTCAGCGACGGAGCGTCCCTGATCACGGAGAACATCTTCGACGGCCGGTTCATGTTCGCCAACGAGATGATGCGGCTCGGCGCGGACATCAAGACCGACGGGCACCACGCAGTGGTCCGGGGGCACGAGCGGCTGTCCGGCGCTCCGGTGCGGGCCACCGACATCCGCGCCGGTGCGGGGCTGATCATCGCGGGGCTCTGCTCGGAGGGCACCACAGAGGTTTCCCACGTGCACCACGTCGACCGGGGCTACCCGGATTTCGTGGCCGACCTGCGGGCGCTCGGGGTGGCGGTCGAGCGGGGCACCGCGCCCGAGGAACCTTCGCTGGAGATCTGAGCCGCCCTCGGGGGCCTCCGGTCAGCCCCTTAGTCGTCGTTCAGGCTCGCCGACTAGGGTGCAGACAGGCACTCAATCGTGGCGAGGGAGAAGTAGATGGCGGGTCGACTCGCGGTCGTCGGGGCCGGACTGATGGGTTCCGGCATCGCCCAGGTGGCGGCGCAGGCGGGCTGGCAGGTGACGTTGCGGGACCTGGACGACGCGGCCACCGCCCGCGGGCTCGGCGGCATCCGTAAGTCGCTGGAGAAGTTCGCCGAGAAGGGCAAGATCGAGGCGTCCGAGGTCGAGGCGACGCTGGCCCGGATCACCCCGACCACCGACCTGGAGGCGGCGGCGGACGCGGACATCGTGGTCGAGGCGGTCTTCGAACGGCTGGAGATCAAGCACGAGGTGTTCCGCGCCCTGGACAAGATCTGCAAGGCCGACGCGGTGCTCGCCACCAACACGTCGGCCATCCCGGTCACCCAGATCGCCGCGGTCACCGAGCGGCCCGAGGCGGTCGTCGGCACCCACTTCTTCTCGCCGGTGCCGATGATGCAACTCTGCGAGCTGGTGCGTGGCTACAAGACCAGTGACGCCACGCTGGCCACGGTGCGCGCGTTCGCCGAGGAGATCGGCAAGACGGTCGTGGTGGTCAACCGCGACATCGCGGGCTTCGTCACCACGCGGCTGATCTCCGCTCTCGTGGTGGAGGCGGTCAAGCTCGTCGAGTCGGGAGTGGTGTCGGCGGAGGACCTGGACACCGCCTGCCGGCTGGGCTTCGGGCACGCCATGGGCCCGCTCGCCACCACCGACCTGACCGGCGTGGACGTGCTGCTGCACGCGTCGAAGAACATCTACAC
Source organism: Micromonospora sp. NRRL B-16802 (assembly GCF_001279555.1). Classification (NCBI taxonomy): domain Bacteria; kingdom Bacillati; phylum Actinomycetota; class Actinomycetes; order Micromonosporales; family Micromonosporaceae; genus Micromonospora; species Micromonospora sp. NRRL B-16802. The sequence goes on from NZ_LGEB01000058.1 coordinate 76,429, forward strand.
CGACACGGCGGACGAGAAGTTCTTCCCGCCGGAGCTGCTCCAGCGCATGGTCACCGCCGGCGACCTGGGCCGCAAGACCGGCAAGGGCTTCTACACGTACTGAGCCGAAGGAAGGGCCCCTTATTAACGCCTCGTGTAGAGGAGGGGCCCCTTATTAACCTCCTCTACCGCAGGTGTTAATAAGGTGCCCTTCCTTACTCAGCCGTCGCGCTTTGTGGTCCAGCGGAAGGTGGTCAGGCAGAGCACCAGGCCGATCACGCACCACAGGATCAGCACCAGCGCCACCCGGCCCAGCTCGTACGAGCCGCCCGGTTCCTGCGCGCCGAAGCTCTCCGGCAGGAAGACCGCCCGCAGCCCCTGGCACATCCACTTGAGCGGGAACAGCGCCGCCACCTGCTGCATCCAGGTGGGCAGCTCGGTGAAGACGAAGAACACCCCGGAGATGAACTGGAGCACCAGGGAGACCGGGGTGACGACCGCCGAGCCGCTGCGGGCGGTACGGGCCAGCGACGAGATGGCGATGCCGCACAGGGTGCAGGCGGTGACCCCGAGCACGGAGACCCAGCCGAAGGTGAGCCACTTCGCGGCGGTGCCGGGCAGGTCGAGGTCGAACAGCGCCACGGCGACGGCGAGCAGGAGCGCCGTTTCGACGATGCCGATCGCCACCACCATGATCACCTTGCCGGCGAACCAGACCCACTTCGGCATCGGCGTGCCCCGGTAGCGCTTGAGCACCCCACGGTCCCGCTCGATCGGAATCCAGATGCCCAGGTTCTGGAAGCTCACCGTCATCAGGCCGGTCGCGATCATGCCGGTGATGAAGTACTGGGTGAACTTGACCCCGCCGCCGATCTCGCCGCCGAAGATCGACGCGAAGATCAGGATCATGATGATGGGGAAGCCCATCGTGAAGACCACGGATTCCCGACTGCGCAGGAACTGGGTGATCTCCAGCCGGCCCTGGCGCAGGGCGAGCGCGCCGGCACCCGGCCGGCGTCCGCGGTTCGCGGCGACAGGCGTCGCCGGCCTCGTCGTGGTCGTCATCGCGCGTGTCCGATCATGGTGAGGTAGACGTCCTCCAGGGTCGGCCGGGTCACGGTGAGCCCCGGGACCTCGCCGCCGTAGCGCGCCGCCAGGTCGGCCACCAGGGCCGTCGGCGTCGCGCTCTGCGTGCTCTCCAGCGTCCCGTCCGGGGTACGCCAGGACACCGTGGCCAGGGCCTCCTGCCGGTTGCCCAACTGGTTCGGGGCGGCCACCTCGACGAGCCGACCGGCGGCGATGACACCCACCCGGTCGGCGAGTGACTCCGCCTCGTTCAGGTAGTGCGTGGTCAGCACGATTGTGGTGCCGGCCGCGGCGAGGTCGCGGATCAGCTCCCAGAACTCGCGGCGGGCCTCGGGGTCGAAGCCGGTGGTGGGCTCGTCGAGGAAGAGCAGTTCGGGGCGGCCGATGATGCCGAGCGCCACATCGAGACGGCGCCGCTGCCCGCCGGAGAGGGTGTGCGTGCGGGCGCTCGCCTTGCTGGCCAGACCCACCCGCTCGATCACCTTGTCCGGGTCGTCGGCGTCGGGGTAGAAGCCGGAGAAGTGCCGGATCACCTCGGCCACGGTCAGCTCGTCGAACTCGCCGGTGCCCTGCAACACGATGCCCACCCTGGACCGCCAGTCCGGGCTGGGGTGCGCGGGGTCAGCGCCGAGCACCGAAACCTCGCCCGCATCGCGGCCCCGGTAGCCCTCCAGGATCTCCACCGTGGTGGTCTTGCCGGCGCCGTTCGGGCCGAGCAGAGCGAACACCTCGCCACGGCGTACGTCGAGGTCCACGCCCGCCACCGCGACGTTGTCTCCGTACGCCTTGCGCAGCCCTCGGACGGAGATGGCCAGCTCGTCATCCATGGCGTCAAGTGTGCGTCCTGGCCCGGCCGGTGTGCTGCCCGGGGTGTGGCGGTCGCCGACATCGTGCGCGTTCCGCACCCGGATGTCCGCGACATGGACGTGTGCGGTTTTGCACAGCCCGTTTTACTGAACGGTAACTTAGACTCCGGCCATGGATGAGAAGGCATCTGCGAGCCGGCTGCCCGAGCGTGACCGCCCGTGGGTGATGCGCACCTACGCCGGCCACTCGTCGGCCGCCGCCACCAACGCCCTCTTCCGCCGCAACCTGGCGAAGGGGCAGACCGGCCTCTCGGTCGCCTTCGACCTGCCCACCCAGACCGGGTACGACCCGGACCACGAACTCGCCTCCGGTGAGGTCGGCCGGGTCGGCGTGCCCGTGGCCCACCTCGGCGACATGCGGGCGCTCTTCGACGGCATCCCGCTGGCCGAGATGAACACGTCGATGACTATCAACGCCCCGGCGATGTGGCTGCTGGCCCTCTACGGCACGGTCGGGCTCGAACAGGACGCGGAGCTGGCCCGCTGCGCCGGCACCACCCAGAACGACATCATCAAGGAGTACCTGTCGCGGGGGACGTACATCTTCCCGCCGGCGGCGTCCCTGCGGCTCACCGCCGACGTGGTGGCGTACACCCTGCGGGAGATGCCGCGGTGGAACCCGGTCAACATCTGCTCGTACCACCTCCAGGAGGCCGGGGCCACACCCGTGCAGGAGGTCGGCTTCGCGCTGGCCACCGCGGTCGCCGTGCTCGACGCGGTCCGTGACTCCGGCCAGGTGCCCGCCGAGCGGATGGGCGACGTGGTGCAGCGCATCTCGTTCTTCGTCAACGCCGGGGTGCGCTTCGTCGAGGAGATCGCCAAGATGCGCGCGTTCGGCGTGCTCTGGGACGAGATCACCCGCGACCGGTACGGGGTCACCGAGGCCAAGCAGCGTCGGTTCCGCTACGGCGTCCAGGTCAACTCGCTCGGCCTCACCGAGGCGCAGCCGGAGAACAACATCCAGCGCATCGTGCTGGAGATGCTCGGCGTGACGATCTCCCGCGACGCCCGCGCCCGCGCCGTGCAACTGCCCGCCTGGAACGAGGCGCTCGGCCTGCCCCGTCCCTGGGACCAGCAGTGGTCGCTGCGCATGCAACAGGTCCTGGCGTACGAGTCGGACCTGCTCGAATACCCCGACATTTTCGCCGGCTCGCACGTGATGACGGCGCTCGTCGACGACGTCGTCGCCGGGGCCCGGGTCGAACTGGACAAGGTGCTGGAACTGGGTGGCGTGGTGGCCGCCGTGGAAACGGGCTACCTCAAGAGCGCACTCGTCGCCTCACTCGCCGAGCGGCGTCGCCGGATGGAGTCCGGAGCCGACGTGGTGGTCGGCGTCAACAGGTACGTCGAGACCGAACCCTCGCCGCTGACCGCCGCCGGAGCGGAGGCGGTCGAGCAGGTCGACCCGGCCGTCGAGGCCGCCGCCGTGGACGGCGTACGCCGGTGGCGTGCCGAACGGGACGACGCGGCAGTGGACGCGGCACTGGCCCAGCTCCGCGCGGACGCCGCGACCACCACCAACCTCATGCCGGCAACCTTCGCCTGTGTACGGGCCGGCGTTACCACCGGCGAGTGGGCCGGCGCGCTGCGCCAGGTCTTCGGCGAGTACCGGGCACCCACAGGCCTGGCCGGCGGCGTCGGCACGGGCGGCGACCCGGGTCTCGTGGCGGTCCGTGAGCGGGTCACCGCCACCGCCCGGGAGTTGGGCAGCGGGCGCCTGCGGCTGCTGGTCGGCAAGCCCGGCCTGGACGGACACTCAAACGGCGCGGAACAGATCGCGGTACGCGCCCGCGACGCCGGCTTCGAGGTCGTCTACCAGGGCATCCGGCTGACCGCCGGCCAGATCGTCGCCGCCGCCATCCAGGAGGACGTCGACCTGGTGGGGCTGTCGGTGCTGTCCGGCTCACACCTGGCCGCCGTGCCAGCGGTGCTCGACGGGCTTCGTGCCGCCGGCCGCGCCGACCTGCCAGTGGTGGTCGGCGGCATCATCCCCGCCGGAGACGCCGAGGCGCTGCGAGCCGCAGGTGTGGCACGGGTCTTCACCCCGAAGGACTTCGCCCTCACCGCCATCATCGACGACCTGGTGACGGTCATCCGGGAGACCAATTCTCTACCTTGACCGGCGCGATCAGCCGCTACCTTGCGCATGGGCGGACGCCCTGCGCGGTCAGTCAGCGCCCTGCGTAGTCGGCCGGCGCTGCGTGGTCGGCCGGCGCTGCGTGGTTGGTCAGCGCTCGGATGGTCGGCTGGCGCCTTGCGTGGCCGTCGGTCCTTGGGTGGTCGTTCTTCCATCCGTGGCTGGTTGGCCCTGGTGGAAGGTCAGCGGTGGTCGTAGGTCATGCAGTCGGCCATGTCGTTGTCCGGCCCCACCCTGATCGACGGCGCGTGGCATTCGAGCTGCTCGTTGTGCAGGCAGTCCGAGCGCTGGCAGGCACCCACCTGGGCTATAAGGGTGCCCAGGCCGCCCTGGACGGGTGACTCCACGAACGTGTGGCAGTGCGCGTGGTCGGCACTGCCGATCGTGATCGCGAAGGCGTGACAGTCGCCCGCCTGGTTGTACGCACAGGCAGCGACCACACACTCCTGGACGCGGGGCATCTCCAACGCTGCAGTCATCTCGACCTCCAGAGGGCTCTTGCCCCGATACTAGGCATTTGTCGGCTCATCAACGCCAGTATCCGAGCCGTCCCACCTGACCGGTGTGTCCGACCCGCCTTTGATCCACTCGCCTTCCTTGAAACCGGTGTGTCCGGATGCGGTGGATGCCCCGGTTTCAAGGAACCCGAGTCGATCATTGCCTGGGCGCCCCGGTTCGGCCGGCGTCCGGCCGCGCATATGGGGGGTATGCCCGTTGGCGGCGGGTTTCTGGGTGTGACCGGTGGCATCCTCAGGCCGGAATCGTGGCGGCCCCGGCCGGGTTGCATACCCTGACGATCGCAGTACGGCCGACCGCAGGCGACCTCCTCGCGGAGATGCACCGCCCGGCCCGCCTCGGCGCAGCGTTGCGCGACTGCCCGGCCCGCTGGGCGTGGCGCGACTGCCCGGCCCGCTGGCGCGGGTGGAATGCCTGGCCCGGCCCGGTGGTTACACACTGACCGACCGCACCAAGAGGCGGGCGACGGCGCGACTGCCCGGCCCGCTGGCGCGGGTGGAATGCCTGGCCCGGCCCGGTGGTTACACACTGACCGACCGCACCAGGCGGCGACGCCCCGACGTGCGTGAGCGACAGATAAGGCGCCGTGCCAGAGGTTGGCCGATGCCCCGGGCTGGATCCCCGCGCTCGACTCACGGCTCGGCCAAGCGATGGCCGCCCCGGGAATGGCCCCGGCCCCCGGGTGGTTACACATGGACCGGCCGCCAGAGGCGCCCCCGCGCCCGGCCGCCGCGAATGACTCCCCCCTTTGTTTTGTGCAGCGCCGGACGAGGTGCTCACACCCGTGCGCCGCCCCCGGGTGGTGTGTGGGTGTTTCCTACCCCCGAAGGAGCTACCCCCATGAACACGATCATTCGTAAGAGCATGCTGTCCGTTGCTGGTCTCGCGTTCGCCGGTGGTGTTTTCGCCGGCCCCATCGCCGGCCACAACGCCGCCGACGCTGCGGTGGGTGTCAAGCCGGTCGCGGTGGTGCAGGCCGACAAGCCTGATACCGGCAAGTTGATCCCGCACGGCACGCAGGGCGCGCAGTCCCGGATCGCCCTCAACGACGAGCAGACCGCGAATGTGAAGGCGATCATCTCCGCGACGAAGAAGGCTGGCATGCCTGAGCGGGCCGCGGTGATCTCGATCGGTACGAGTCTGCAGGAGTCGAAGTTGGAGAACCTGGGTCACCTGGGTGACCGCAACGATCATGACTCGCAGGGCTTGTTCCAGCAGCGTCCGAGCTCGGGTTGGGGTACGCCGGAGCAGATCACCGACCCCGACTACTCCACCACCGCGTTCCTGAAGGGT
>NZ_LGEB01000059.1:0-115984 GCF_001279555.1 Micromonospora sp. NRRL B-16802
GCATGGGTATGGGCGGCCAACTTGCGGTGGGTCGGCGCGAGGAGCAGTCGACATCGGCGCTCAGGCGGATCCACGGCGGCGGGTTGCGGGCGACCGTGTTCCGGATACGCGATCACGGCGCTATGCGGGCGCCCGCCGACGCGACAGAAGCCAACATGTTGTTTCTAGGGCAGGGGTACGACGTAGGAGTCGACGCGGGCGATCAGCCCGTCGCGGAACGTGAACAGGTCGTTGAAGGCGAACCGGAACGGCCCGTGCTCGACGCTGACGCCGCTGCCTTCGCCGGTGGTGACGACGACCGAGCCGTCCTCGTGGACGCGCTGGACGTCGAGTTGAGGGCTGCCGGTGAACGACGGGTTCTCGATCTCGCCGTCGAACTCCGCCTTGCCGCGGGTCGTCCGGTGACCGTGGATGACCCACTCCACGTCATCGGTGAGGGTCGCGAGAATGCGCTGGTGGTCGCTGGTCCGGAAGCCGGCGAAGTATTCCGCGACGAGGTCGCGCTGGGTGCTCTGGTTCATGCAGTCCTCCGTGGCGGTGTCGTCTGGTCCTGCTGTAGGTGTGCGGCGAGGGCATCGAGGATCGAGGCGAGCCCGTCGACGGCCTGGGTGCTGCGCAACTCGGGGGGAAGCCGACGCTGGTGCACGGTGAGGTCCGTGCCGCCGTCAGCGGCCTGGACGGTGACGGTCGTGCGCAGGCCGGTGACGGGTTCGTCGAACACGAGCTCGTGCGGAGCGGTGATGCTCACGTAGACGAACCGAAGTCGGCGGGTCGCGCCGTCCGGTGCGCGGGCGTCGAGCGCGAACTCTCCTCCGGGACGGAGGTCGACGGTCACGGACTCGCCGGGCACGGTGGCGTGTGAACCGCCCCAGAACGCCGCGATGCTCGCCGGGGAGGTGAAGGCGGCCCACACACGTTCGGGGCTTGCCGACAGGTGGCGCCGGGCGATCAGTTCGTCGCCGCGCAGTGTCGCGCGGGCGGTCAACGGTCCGCTCCGTCGGCGAGGTGTCGCTCGAGCGCGTCGAGCCTGTCGTCCCAGGCGCGGCGCTGCTCGTCGATCCACCCGCTGAGTACCGACAACTGGTCGGCCCGCAGCCGACAGGGACGTCTGGTGCCCTCGCGTCGCTGCTCGACGAGACCACACCGCCGCAGCACGCCGATGTGATGGGAGATGGCCTGCGGCGTCAGGGCGAACGGCTCGGCGAGCTCGCCCACGGTGGCGTCGCTCTGGGCGAGGCGAGTCACAAGCGCGCGACGGACGGGGTCGCCGAGGGCGGCGAAGGCTAGGTCGAGGCCAGGCTCAGGCGCCGCGAGTGAGGTGGACATGCCACCGACCCTAACGCAAACAACCGCTTGCGCAAACAACCGCTTGCGAAGCGCGCGGCATTGATCCACTCGGCTTCAAGGAAACCGGGGTGTCCGCAAGACTGGGACACCTCGGTTTCAAGGAAAGCGAGTGGATCAACCGCCGGGCCGATCATCGCCGGGCCAGTCTCCGCCGGGCCGATCGATCGCCAGCGGGCCGATCACCGGCGGGCCGATCACCGGCGGGCCGATCACCGGCGGGCCGATCACCGGCGGGCCGATCACCGGCGGGCCGATCACCGGCGGGCCGGCCCGCGAGGCCGGCCCGGGAGGGTCGAGCCGGTCAGCGCAGTCCGGCGGCGGCGAGCAGGTTGCCTTCGGGTAGCGCCGGCAGCGCCCGTCCCTGGGACATGCGCTGCTCGGCGCGTTCGGCGGTGCACTTGGCGTCGGTGGTGATGGCTGCGGCGTAGCTGGCGGCGGTGCGCTGGGCGATGGCGGACCAGCCGTACTGGTCGTTCACCATCCGGCGGGCGCGGCGGGCCATGGCGCGGGAGCGGTCGCGGTCGGACAGCAGCGCGTCCACGGCGTCGGCGAGCCCGTCAGGGTCGTGGGGGCGGAAGGTCATTCCGGTCACGCCGGTTTCGACGATCTCGGCGAGGCCGCCGGTGGCGGCGACGGCCAGGGGTGCCCCGGCGGCGGCGCCCTCCAGGGCCACCATGCCGAACGGCTCGTAGATGCTGGGCACCGCGAAGCAGTCGGAGGCGGCCATCAGGGCCGGCAGGTCGGTGCCGCCGAGGAAGCCCGGCATGGTGACCATGCCGCCGAGGCCGCGGCGGTGCACCTCGGCCTCCAGTTCGGCACGGTACGGGCCGTCGCCGGCGATCACGGCACGCAGCCCGGGGTGCCGTTGCCGCAGTCGGGGCAGCCCGGCGATCAGGTGCTGGACGCCCTTCTCGTAGACGAGGCGGCCGGCGAAGGTGACGAGCGGGCCGTCTCCGGCGAAGCGGGTACGGGCGGCGGCGACGGCGCGTGCGGGCACCTTCCAGCGGTGCGGCTCCACGCCGTTGGCGACGACGTCGACCCGGCCGGTCGGTACGCCGAACAGGGCGCTCACCTCGTCGCGCATGTAGCCGGAGCAGACGATGACCCGGCCGGATTCGCTGCTGAGCCAGTGCTCGACGCCGTGGATGGTGCGGTTCATCTCCTCGGGCAGCCAGCCCTGGTGCCGTCCGGCTTCGGTGGCGTGGATGGTGCTCACCAGAGGGATGTCCAGGTGGTCCCGCAACGTCATCGCGGTGTGGGCGACGAGCCAGTCGTGGGCGTGGATGACGTCGTAGGTGCCGGCTTCGGTGGCGCGCAGCGCGGTGCGGGTGAGGGTGTGGTTGAAGGCCATGGTCCAGGCGAGCAGGCTACCGGTGGCGAGGGGGAACGTCACCGGGTCCTCGGGGGCGCGCAGGATGCGCACGCCGTCGGCGTACTCCTCAAGGGGTGCGCCCTCGCTGTGGCGGGTGACGACTGTGACCTCGTGGCCGGCGGCGGCCAGCGCCACCGACAGCGCGTGGACGTGTCGGCCGAGGCCGCCGACGAGCACCGGCGGGTACTCCCAGGACAGCATGAGGATGCGGCGGGTCTGCGGGGGGACTCCCGGGCCGGGCTGCGCCGGCACGATCGCGCCGGGCTGCGGGGAGAGGACGGCCTGCGCGGACATGTCAGCCTGCGCGGGAAGGCCGGTCTGGGCCGGGATCTGGGGCCGGGAGGTCACTGTGGGCCGGTGTGCCCGGTCCACGGTAGCGGCGAGCTGTTGGTCGACCCGCAGGGTCGTCACATCTATCTCCGTCCATGCATGGTGGTACGCGCCGACGTCGGTGGCGGCGGAGCGAGAGGTGGAAGGTTGGCGCAGGGCCGAGTGAGGCCACGCGCGAGCGCATGTCCCCCGACAAGCAAAGGGCATCGAGAGCGATACCGCATCTCGAAAGGCACCTTCGTGACGGAGGACACCTGAGGGGCGTTGCGCGCATCAGACAGACCGATTCCGGTCACCGCCTGAAAGGATGGATTGGCGCGCCGGGGTGGGGGGCAATACCCGCGTGCGCGCGGGCGACCTCTGCCGGCGCGCCGTGGCGCGGTGCGCACATGACCACGGGTCTGAAGGAGCGACATGCAGGTCTGGCCGGGCGAGCGGTATCCCCTGGGCGCCACCTACGACGGGATGGGCACCAACTTCGCCATCTTCTCCGAGGTGGCCGAGCGGATCGAGTTGTGCCTCTTCGACGAGTGGGACACCGGCGCGGAGCGCCGGGTCGAGCTGCGCGAGGTGGACGCCTACGTGTGGCACGCGTACCTGCCGGGCATCGAGCCGGGGCAGCGTTACGGCTACCGGGTGTACGGCCCGTACGACCCGGCGAACGGGCTGCGCTGCAACCCGCACAAGCTGCTGCTCGACCCGTACGCCAAGGCTATCGACGGTGACGTGGAGTGGGACCCGGCGGTCTACGACTACGACATGGCCGAGCCGGAGCGGATGAACGAGACGGACTCGGCGCCGTTCATGCCGAAGTCGGTGGTGGTCAACCCGTACTTCGACTGGGGCAACGACAAGCCGCCGCGCACCCCGTACCACCATTCGGTGATCTACGAGGCGCACGTGCGCGGGCTGACGATGCGCCACCCGGACATCCCGGAGGAGCTGCGCGGCACGTACGCGGGGATCGCCTCCCCGCCGATGATCGACTATCTGACCCGGCTGGGTGTCACGGCGATCGAGTTGATGCCCGTGCACCAGTTCATCCACGACCACCGGCTGGTGGATCTGGGGCTGCGCAACTACTGGGGTTACAACACGATCGGCTTCTTCGCCCCGCACCACGGCTATTCGGCGCTGGGCCGGACCGGCCAGCAGGTGCAGGAGTTCCGGGGCATGGTCAAGGCGTTGCACGCGGCCGGCATCGAGGTCATCCTCGACGTGGTCTACAACCACACGGCCGAGGGCAACCACCTGGGGCCGACGCTGAGTTTCAAGGGTGTGGACGCGCCCAGCTACTACCGGCTGAGCGAGGAGGACCGCCGCTACTTCGTCGACTACACGGGCACCGGCAACAGCCTCAACGTACGCAGCCCGCACTCGCTGCAACTGATCATGGATTCGTTGCGGTACTGGGTGACCGAGATGCACGTCGACGGCTTCCGGTTCGACCTGGCGGCCACGCTGGCCCGGGAGTTCTACGAGGTGGACAGGCTGTCGACGTTCTTCGAGGTGGTGCAGCAGGACCCGGTGGTCAGCCAGGTCAAGCTGATCGCCGAGCCGTGGGACGTCGGCCCGGGCGGCTACCAGGTGGGCAACTTCCCGCCGCTGTGGACGGAGTGGAACGGCAAGTACCGCGACACGGTGCGGGACTTCTGGCGCGGCGAGCCGGCCACCCTCGCGGAGTTCGCGTCGCGGATCTCCGGCTCGGCCGACCTTTACCAGGACGACGGTCGACGCCCGTTCCACAGCATCAACTTCGTGACCGTCCACGACGGGTTCACTCTCAACGACCTGGTGTCGTACAACGACAAGCACAACGAGGCGAACGGCGAGGACAACCGGGACGGCGAGAGCCACAACCGGTCGTGGAACTGCGGTGTCGAGGGTGACACCGACGACGAGGCGGTGCTCGCGCTGCGGGCCAAGCAGCGGCGCAACTTCCTGGCCACGCTGATGCTGTCGCAGGGCGTGCCGATGATCGGCCACGGTGACGAGTTGGGTCGCACCCAGCGGGGCAACAACAACGTGTACTGCCAGGACAGCGAGCTGGCCTGGATCGACTGGGACAACGCCGACGAGCAGTTGTTGGACTTCGTCCGTACGCTCACCGACTTCCGTAAACGGCATCAGGTGTTCCGCCGCCGCCGCTTCTTCACGGGCCTGCCGGTGGGTGGGCGTGGCATCGACGAGCCGCTGCCGGATCTGGCCTGGTACACCCCGGACGGGCGGGAGATGACAGGCGAGGACTGGGGCAACGACTTCGGCCGCGCGGTGGCGTTGTTCGTCAACGGTGAGGGCATCCGGGAGCGCGGCCAGTACGGCCAGCGCCACCACGACGCCTCGTTCCTGCTGTGCTTCAACGCCCACGACGCGGCGTTGGACTTCACACTGCCGGGCAGCGAGTACGGGCAGAAGTGGGAACGGGTGATCAGCACCGCCGAGCCCGACCCCGGCGACGCCACGGTGATCAGCGCGGGCGGCACCATCCGGGTGCCGGACCGTTCCCTCGTGGTGCTGGAGAGGACGATCTGACATGGCGGCCACCCCTGCAAAGGCCACCGTACAAGCCACCTACCGCGTCCAGGTCCGTCCCGGCTTCGACCTGGACGCCACCGCAGGCATCGTCGACTACCTCGCCGACCTGGGCGTCACTCACCTCTACAGCGCGCCCCTGCTGGCAGCCACTCCCGGGTCGGCGCACGGCTACGACGTGGTCGACCACAGGGCCGTCAACCCGGAGGTGGGCGGCGAGGCGGGCCGGCAGCGGCTGCTGCGCGCCCTGCGCGAGGCTAGCCTCGGCCTGGTCGTCGACATCGTGCCCAACCACGCAGGGGTGGCCGTGCCGCCGGCCAACCCGGCCTGGTGGGACGTGCTGCGCCGGGGGCGCGACTCGACGTACGCCGACTGGTTCGACATCGACTGGGACCGGGGCCGGCTGCTGCTGCCGGTGCTGGCCGACGACCCGGCCGCCCTGGACGATCTCAAGCTTGTCGACGGGGAGTTGCGCTACCACGAGCACCGCTTCCCGATCGCCGACGGCACCGGCGACGGCAGTGCCCGGGAGGTGCACGACAGGCAGCATTACGAGCTGATTTCCTGGCGGCGTGGTGACGCGGAGCTGACGTACCGCCGGTTCTTCGCCGTTTCGGGCCTGGCCGGTCTGCGCGTGGAGGACCCGGCGGTGTTCGACGCCACCCACGAGCTGATCCTGCGCTGGGCGGCGGCGGGGGAGGTCGACGGCATCCGCGTCGACCACCCCGACGGCCTGCGCGACCCCGCCGGCTACCTGGCCCGGCTGCGCGAGGCCGCGCCGGCGGCGTGGCTCGTGGTGGAGAAGATCCTTGAGTACGGCGAGGAGCTGCCGGACTGGCCGGTCGACGGCACCACGGGGTACGACGCTCTCGCCGCCGTCAACGGGCTCTTCGTGGACACCGACACCGAGGGCGACTTCACGGCGCTGGACACCCGACTGACCGGGCGGCACACCTCGTGGGAGGACCTGACCCACGAGACCAAGCTTGCCGCCGCCACCCGGCTGCTCGCCGCCGAGCTGACCCGGCTGGCCGCGCTGGCACCCGACGTGCCGGCCGAGCAGGCACGGTCGGCGCTCGCCGAGCTGGCCGCCGCGTTCCCGGTCTACCGGGGCTACCCGCCGCACGGCGCCCGCTATCTCGCCATCGCCCGCTCCGAGGCCGGCCGCCGTCGCCCCGACCTGGCCGGCGCCCTGGACGCGGTCACCCGCCGGCTGCGCGACAGCGACGACGAGTTGGCCCGCCGGTTTCCGCAGTTCACCGGCGCGGTGATGGCCAAGGGCGTGGAGGACACCGCGTTCTACCGCTGGACCCGGTTCGTGGCGCTCAACGAGGTCGGCGGCAGCCCCGCCCACTTCGGGGTGCCGCCGGCGGAATTCCACCGCTTCGCCGCCGCCCGGCAGGTCTGCTGGCCGGCGAGCATGACCACCGTCTCCACCCACGACACGAAACGCGGCGAGGACGTCCGCGCCCGGCTCGCCGTGCTCAGCGAACTGCCGGAGCGCTGGGCCGAGCAGGTCACACGCTGGATGGAGTACGCGCCGCTGCCCGACCCGGCGTTCGCCCACCTGCTGTGGCAGACCGCCGTCGGCGCGTGGCCGATCGAGCGGGAGCGGCTGCACGCGTACGCCGAGAAGGCAGCTCGGGAGGCCGCGGCCTCGACCAGTTGGACGGACCCGGACCCGGGCTTCGAGCAGGCAATGCACGCGGTGGTCGACATGATGTACGACGACCCGAGCCTGCACGACGAGCTGACCGAACTCGCCGCCGCTATCACCCCCGCCGGCTGGTGCAACTCGCTCGGGCAGAAGCTCGTCCAGCTCACCATGCCCGGCGTGCCGGACACCTACCAGGGCACCGAGCTGTGGGACAACTCCCTCGTCGACCCGGACAATCGGCGGCCTGTCGACTTCGACGTACGCCGGGAGATGCTGGCGCGCCTCGACGGCGGCTGGCGTCCCCCTGTCGACACCGACGGAGCGGCGAAGCTGTTCGTCGTGTCGCGGACCCTGCGCCTGCGGCGGGCGCACCCGGAGCTGTTCACCTCCTACCGGCCGGTGCCGGCGCACGGGCCGCAGGGGCGGCACGTGGTGGCGTTCGACAGGGGTGGCGCGATCGCCGTGGCGACCCGCCTGCCGCTCGGGTTGGCGCGTGCCGGTGGGTGGTGTGACACAGTTCTGTCGCTTGGCGTTAACGAGGTGAAGGACCTGTTCACCGGCCGGGTCTACAGTGGCGGGGAGACCCCGCTGGACAACCTTCTGTCCGACTATCCCGTCGCTCTGCTGGCTCCCACTGATTCCGTGGAGGCTGCTTCATGACCGAATTCTCCGTGTGGGCGCCGGACGCCAGCCGGGTCCGGCTGCGCCTGGCCGGCGACGCCGACCACGAGATGCGCGCCGCCGCCGACGGCTGGTGGCGGGTCGAGGTGCCGGATGCCGGCCGCGACTACTCCTTTCTGCTGAACGACGACGAAACCCCGCTGCCCGACCCCCGGTCGCAGTGGCAGCCTGCTGGTGTGCACGGGCCGAGCCGCCGCTACGACCATCATGCGTTCCAGTGGAGTGATTCCTCCTGGACGGGCCGGCAACTGCCCGGCAGCATCCTCTACGAGCTGCACATCGGCACGTTCACCCCGGAGGGCACCTTCGACGCGGCCATCGGCCGCCTCGACCACCTGGTGAACCTCGGCGTCGACCTGATCGAGCTGCTCCCGGTCAACGCCTTCAACGGCGAACACAACTGGGGGTACGACGGCGTCTGCTGGTTTGCACCCCATGAGCCCTACGGTGGCCCCGACGGCCTGAAACGGTTCGTCGACGCCGCCCACTCTCGCGGGTTGGGGGTGATCCTCGACGTCGTCTACAACCATTTCGGGCCCTCCGGGGCCTACGCGCCACGGTTCGGGCCCTACCTCGCCGAGCAGAGCAACAGTTGGGGTCGCTCGATCAACCTGGACGGCCCGCACTCCGACGAGGTACGCCGCTACATCATCGACAGTGTCCTCATGTGGCTGCGCGACTACCACGTCGACGGGCTACGCCTGGACGCTGTGCACGCGCTGCCGGACTCGCGGGCGGTGCCGCTGCTCGAAGAGCTGGCGGTTTCGGTCGAGTCGCTGTCGACGCACCTGGGTCGGCCGCTGTCGCTGATCGCCGAATCGGACCTCAACGACCCTCGGCTGATCACGCCCCGGGAGGCGGGTGGGTTCGGGCTGCACGCCCAGTGGAACGACGACGCCCACCACGCCCTGCACACGCTGCTGACGGGGGAGCGGCAGGGGTATTACGGGGACTTCGGGTCGCTGGAGACGTTGTCGGACGTGCTGACGGGTGGGTTCTTCCACGCGGGGACCTGGTCCAGCTTCCGGAACCGGCACCATGGGCGGCCTCTGGATTCCCGCGTCCCTGGTCATCGGCTGGTCGCCTACCTGCAGAACCACGATCAGATCGGCAACCGGGCTACCGGGGATCGGATCTCGGCTTCTCTGTCGCCTTCGCTGCTGCGGGTTGGCGCTGTCTTGCTGCTGACCGCGCCCTTTACTCCGATGCTGTTCATGGGGGAGGAGTGGGCGGCTTCCACGCCGTGGCAGTTCTTCACCTCGCATCCGGAGCCGGAGTTGGCCTCTGCGGTGCGGACCGGTCGGCGGCGGGAGTTTGCTTCGCACGGGTGGCCTGAGGGGGACGTGCCCGACCCGCAGGACCCGGAGACGTTCGTACGGTCGCGGTTGGACTGGGCGGAGCTGGACAAGCCTGAGCATCGGGAGATGTTGGCGTTCTACAAGCGGTTGATTGGGCTGCGGCGGTCTGTGCCGGACCTGTCGGACCCTCGGATGCACGCGGTTTCGGTGCAGCACGGGGATCAGTTCCTGCTGATGCGGCGGGGGGAGACGCTGGTTGTCGCCAACTTCGCTGGGCGGGGGCAGGGGGTGTCGCTGCCGGGGGTGGCGCGGCGGGTGCTGCTGGCGACCGGGGAGGGGGTCACGGTGATGCGGGACCGGATCGAGTTGCCGGCGGAGACTGCGGCGATCGTGGCGCTGTGAGGGCGGTTCGATGGGATCAACTCCACTATCTGGACTATATCGAGCGCTGGAGCTTGAGGAGTGGTTCAACTTCGCGCCACGCAGGTTAACGCGACATGCGGCGGAAAGTTTGCCCTGATCCAGATCGTCAATCTCCCAAACTATCGGATATCTCCAGCCAGATCGTTCTAGAGCGGCTGTCGGTCTAAGGGATGTCTCGTAACTGGGTGATGGCGTTGCCGGGCATCGGGCCGGCGGTCAGCCGGCGAGGATGATGTTGTGGAGGTTGGCGATGCTGGAAGCGGCGTCGGCCAATGTGTGGCCGGCTCGGCGGTAGTCGCGCAGGATCTTGAAGTTCTTCATCCTGGCCAGGGCGTGTTCTACCCCTGCTCGGACGGTGCGGTGTTCGACGTTGAGGGCTTCCTTCCACTCCGGCAGCGAACTGCCGTCGGTGGGTTTGCGGTACGGCATGATCACCTCCGGGTTGCCGCGGTAGCCGCCGTCGGCCATCACCGGCCGCCCGTCCAACGTCTCAGCGATGCCTGAGGTGCGGTAGACGATCGTGTCGTTGCGGTTGCCCGGCTGCGGGTCTCCCACGGCGATGACCAGACGGGTGGAAGCGTCGATAGCGACCTGCAGATTCATCGAGTACCGGTAGTTCTTACTCCGGGCCGCCAGGCGGTGATCGCGGGTCGGGACCAGCGTCCCGTCGACGATCGCGATCTGCTCGACCGGCCGCTTACGCACCGGCGCCAAAGCCAACAGCGGCGCGAGGGTGTCGATGACCCGGTGCGCGGCCGAGTGCGACACCCCGAACAGCGGCCCGATCTGGCGCATCGTCAGATTCGTCCGCCAGTACGCGGCGACCAGCAACACCCGATCGGCGAGGTCCAGAGCCCACTGACGGCCCGGCCGGCCATCAGCGACGCCGTCCCCACCACGCTCGGCAACCAGCCGGACCACCGTTCGGAACTGGGCGGGCTGCAACCCAGTGAACGGGAAGATCCACTCCGAGCGAGCTGCCGAAATCACCTGCACCCCGGCATCCTGCCCGACCGTCCTCACCGGACAGACACCAGGGTTACGAGACATCCCTTACGCTCGACTGAACTGCAGTCCACTTGATGGCAGTGGTCGGGCTGATTGACAGAGCAAGTCCAGGCTACGGCAGATGATCTCCGCAATGGGGGATTCCGAGGGTCGCTTGGAAGGTCTAAAATCGATGGATGGCTCGATCGAACCTCACGTATGCCGCCGCGATCAGGATTTTGGCCGAGGGTGACGCCCGGATCGCAACACTCGACCGGTTGCTTGGCGGGGCGATATTCGTCTCCGCCCCGGTCACGGGCGGAGCTTCGCTGGCATTCGTGGATCCAAAGAACGAGGCGATCAAGCTACTGCGCGACCTAACAGGGTGCGCAGCCGGACGGATCAAGGCCAGCACAGGAAAGCGCCACTACGAACTTGTCGAAGCCGCCCACACTGTCCTGATTTTGTCGTCCTTCTTCGACGCCTTCGCCGCTGCGGTCGGACCTGCCTACGATCGGATCGGCGTCACCGATGCTGACAAACTTCGCATGGGTGGCCTCGACCAACAGGTCGCAGCCACACCTGGAATTGTGGGCGGACGTGCAGCGACCGAGGAGGCCGTCGTTGGCCATATTCGAGCGCTTTACCAGCACGCCTGTAGGTTTATCCAGGGCTTCGCCGCTATCGAGCAGGTACCAATTCCTTCTTCCCGGAAGGTTGTCGACGATGCGGTCGCTATTTACAGAGAACGCTACGCGCGGCTCGCTGTTGATATCCCTGAAATCGGATTCCAGGC
Organism: Micromonospora sp. NRRL B-16802; assembly: GCF_001279555.1. NCBI lineage: Bacteria > Bacillati > Actinomycetota > Actinomycetes > Micromonosporales > Micromonosporaceae > Micromonospora > Micromonospora sp. NRRL B-16802. The sequence continues at coordinate 11,424 of NZ_LGEB01000059.1, forward strand.
GCAATTGGAAGAACATCTAAAGACGCAAACACTTGTGGCCTCGCAGACGGATTCTCTGACTCGCCTTACGGCAATGCTAGAGCGCATTATCGACCCCAAGGGGCAAGAGGACGACATCGCTCATCGACTTAGCAAAATGGCCACGGCGGCCTTGAAAAAGCCGCTTTGGCGAATTGGTCAGAAAGAGCCTTCGGGTATCGTCTTTCCCAATGTAGAGCAGGGCTTCATCAGCCCACGTTTCCGCCTCGCTATCGCCGAGGGAGTTGTAAGGGCAGCAGATGACACCTGGTGGAATTCCCATGCCGTGCAGCGCGATCTTTCTGGCTTCCTCGCCGGCTACCTCACAGACCCAGATAGCGTCCGCCAACCGCTCGTTCTTCTGGGCCATCCCGGTGCCGGCAAATCTCTGCTGACTGAGGTTCTGGCCGCCCGACTGCCCGCCCAATTGTTCACGACCGTCCGAGTTCCTTTACGCAACGTCCAAGCGGACGCTCCCGTTCACCGTCAAGTCGCGGCAGCGATCGAACTAGCCCTTCGAGAGGAAATCACCTGGAGGGATCTCTGCCGCGCTACCCGTAACACTGTTGTATTGCTGCTTGATGGTTTCGACGAATTGGTCCAAGCTACGGGAGTCGCCCAGTCCGACTACCTCCGCCAAGTCGCCGAGCTTCAGGAGCAGGAGTGGAACAGCGGCCAGCCAGTCCTCGTGATTGTCACATCGCGCACCCTCGTCATGGATCGCACCAGAATCCCAGACGGAACGCTCTTGGTCCGGCTCGAGCCCCTGGACGACGGACAGGTGAATCGGTGGGCCGAGACCTGGAATTGGGCGAACCCCAGTGCGCGGCCATTGTCTGCGGATGAACTTCTCCGGCATGACACGCTTGCTAGGCAGCCGTTGCTGCTTCTGATGCTGGCAGTATATGTTCATGAGCACGGTAGCCTAAGCGACGATAATCTTTCGCGTGCCGAGCTATACCGTCGCCTGCTGGATACTTTTATTTATAGGCAGGTTCGAGACAAGGCAAAAGAAGACATCGGAGACCCGGCATTCGAGGTGCTGCAAGCGCGGCAGCGACATGATTTGGCAATCGCCGCCTTTGGTATGTTTAACCGTGGTCAGCAGCACATCAGCGAAAACGAACTTAACGTCGATCTCGACGTTCTCCAGCCGGATCAGGAAGGCACCATCGGTGCAGGGCACGGCGAGCCAATAACCCGGGGGAAACGCACAATCGCCGCCTTCTTCTTTGTTCATGTTGCGCAAGCCGATGGCTATGACGATACTGGGGGAAGACGCACTTACGAGTTCCTGCACGCGACATTCGGCGAGTACCTTATCGCCGAGCGGATAGTGGACCTTCTTGCCAGCCTGGCTAAAGTTCGCAAAGTGATACGCGAGGTCAACTCATCGGCGGTGGTCGACGATCCAACATTGCGCAGGTTGGCCTCTTGCCAACCACTCACTAAGGGCGAGTCGATAACCGATTTTTGTGTTCAACTGCTCGGCGCCCTTGATGATCGGGTTCGGGCGGAAATCCGGCGCACCGCCCTCGATCTTCTTCGGTCTGTGCGCCAGCAGGATGTCGTGGGTGATCGGTACAGTCCGGTTCCATTCGACGCCGTCAATCGACTCGCTGCCTATACTGCCAACGTCCTGCTCGTGGCATTGTTGAGTGACCCTCTCAATGGAGTGAAGACCAGCGACATTCCGTCGTGGTCGTCGACGGTTTCGCTATGGCGTGCAGGTCTGGACAGTGAAGCGCAGAAGGGTCTCTTCGCGCGACTCGAATCGTTCGGCGATGCTATACGATTCGCAGATACCCGTCCCGTGTTAATCAGCTGGCGTGAGGCCGAACTGGTGGGGGACGGCACGACTGCTGCGGTCGTGGAGGCAGGAATGGCCGCATGGAATCTCGCGCGGGAGTCAACGACGTTCACGGCTACGGATTTCCAAAGGTCATTCCATTCGGAGTTGGTCTACTCGGTTCTGCATCGGGATCCTATGCCGCAGTTCGAGCGAATGTCGCCATTCGATGAGCGAGCTTACGGGCTGCTTCTGGAATTGCTAGAGAGGAGCGAGGAGCCCGTCATGCCCACGAGCGCCCAACTGCTTCTCTCGATCCTGATTTCCGATGCGCAGCAACTTCCAAGCTCGCTTGTAGAGCGCTTGGTGCGGCGTCTGCTCGAGACCAGTAGTGTTGAAATAGACCAGTTGTTGGTCTTATTCCAGCAACAGCGATACTTGCTCCCCCTGACCGAGCTTAACTGGGTTCCTAGCGTTTGGTCGCCGGCCAGAACGCTCGACCTCGCTCGCCGTGTCGATGCCGAGGTGCAGACGCATCTTGCAAGCCGGCTCAAGGATATATTGCTTAATAATCCGGTCATCGGTCGTGCTACGGTCGCGCCTAGTATGCTTTCGACCCTGCTCGATCACTCGCACCTTCTGCCAGAGATTCTCAGTACGCTAGCGGATTTTCAGACCATTGTCTGGGAGCAGGTCAGACCTTCTGATCTAATGTCTGCGATTCGGGCTGTGGACGGTTCTCGAGATGGGTTGGTGGGGCCGGTTGCCCAATATTTGAAAGCGCGAAGGGCTGGTTCTTTTGATGAGATCGACGCGCTGGCAATTCGAGAGCTCGAACATTGGGCCGCCCGCGAGGCAAGGGCTGATGCTCGTCCGAATGGGTGGACAAGATCGAGCGGGGCGCCCGCGCCCTGGACCGGTACTCGGTGATCCAGGAGTTGGCCGACGTCCTGCGGGTCGAACCGGAGGTGCTGCTCGGCCAGCAGCGGCCGACACCTGCCGGCACGCCGGACGGGGTGGACGGCATCCGGGCTGCTCTCGCCCGCTACGACGCTCCGCAGCCTCCACCACAGACGGACGAGCTGCGGCGGCAGGTCGGGCACGCCTGGTTGACCTACCAGCACGCGCACTACGGGCAGTTGGTGCAGGTGCTGCCGGGTCTGCTCGACGCCGCCCAGGGTGCGCGGTCGGCGGAGCTGCTGGTGCAGGCGTACCGGATCACCTCGTTGCTGCTGGTCAAGCTCGGCGAGGCCGACCTCGCCTGGCTGGCCGCCGACCGCGCGATGGCCGCCGCCAGCGACGACCCGGTGTTAGCGGCGACAGCGACGATCTCGGTAGCCCAGGCGCTACGCGCCGCTAACCGGGACCCCTTGGCCCTGACGGCGACCCAAAGTGCAGCCGACCGCCTCATCCCACCCTCGCCCTGCTCCGGTGATCATGAGGTTGACGGGCTTCGTGGAGATCAAAGCGCCCGCCAGCCTCATGGTCACCAGGGCGGGAGCGGGGGTGTGGCCGGGTGGCGGCGGCCGGCGGGGGAGTGGGCCGTTGGTGGGACGCTCCTACTTCAGGCTGCCCTTGCCGCTGGCGGGTGTGGGGAGCACCGTCGCGCTGACGAGCTGATGGGCCGGGCTGCGGGGATCGCCGCCGGCCTTCGGGGGTACGACGACACGCACCGCACCAGCTTCGGGCCGGTCGCCGTCGAGTTGGCGCGGGTGTTGGTGGCGGCCTCGCGGGGTGATGCCGCCGAGGCGGTGCGGCGGCACGCGATAGTGGTTCGGCGGGAGGGGTGGCGGCGGTTGCCGGCCGAATATCGGGGTGCGTACCTGGTCGACGTCGCACGGGCGTACCTCCAGGTGGGTGACCTGCGCGGGGCCGCACGTGCCCTCGTCGACGCGGACAGTGTCGCGCCGGGTGAGGTTCGGTGCCGGCCGTTGGCGCGTACCGTGATCGCCGATGTTGCCCGCGCGCAGCCGGCGCCTGCCGGCATGGCGCGACTGGCGACGCTGGTCGGCGTCACCCGCTGACCGGCGTCGCGACGGGCTAGGGATCAGGATGCCTCTGGCGGCTACGAACGGGCACCTGGGAGCATGGGAGGCGTGGCCGGGTTCAGTTACAAGACGTCGTGGTTGGCTGTCCGAGACCGGACCCCAGACGAGGTAGCCGATGCCCTTGGTCTATGCGACCGGGAAGTTCTCGACTGGGCCACCGGCACCGACCGGGCCTACCGGCACGGTGTGTACGTGGCTGCGCCGGTGCCAGGCTGGACCTTCGCCCACGGCCGGCGGCATATGCCGCCGGATTTCGACGCGACCGAGCCGCCCTTTCCCGATTGGCTCAGGGTGCTGAGTCAGCAACTGGGTGAAGCGCAGTTCTTCGCCAACGAACGGGTCCCGGATTATCACGCCTGGGCTCGGGCCCTGAACGGTGAGCTGCTGCGCGCCTACTGCTTCAACGGCGAGCGAGGCGAGGTGCCTCTGTTCATCGGTGCCCCGACTGCCGACGAAATCGAGTTGGGCGTCGGTCTCCGCGGTATGGAGCCCGGGTGGGAACACTGGTCCGACGCTGAGTGGACAGCCTGGTACGACACGACGCCGTCGGAGTCCGATGTGATGGCGATGGCCGGTCGCTGGAGCGTCGACCCGAGCGCGATCGACGACGACGCCGTCACTGCAACCGGCATCTACGGGCTACCGCCATCAGTCTTCGACGAGTCCCGCAATGACAATCCGGCTTGAAGACTCTCCGGTCCCGTTGCGCACGCTCGTCGGCGCGTGCGCGCGTCGCCACGCGCCAGTCGGCTGCCCTCCCGATGTGCTGGTCGTGACGCGGTGACAGCTACGTCGGCTCGTAAAGTGGCGTCGGTGCACGGTTCGTTGGCGGTCTACCCCGGAACATTCGATCCGTTCACCCCTGGGCACCGCGACCTGGTGGCCCGGGCCCGGGTGATGTTCGACCAGCTCATCGTGTTGCTGGCGGTGAACGCCGACAAGCAACCAACCGTGGAGGCCACGGCCAGGGCCGTGCGCGTGCGTGATGCCATGCCGGCGGCCTGGGGCAATGTCGAGGTGGACACCTGGACCGGCCTGACGGCTGCCTACTGCCTGCGCCGCGGCGCCACGGTCATCGTCCGCGGCGTGCGCACGGCCGCGGACCTTCGCTACGAGTACCAGCTCGCTGCGATGAACGAGCAACTCGGCCTTCAGACCGTCTGGGTGCCAGCCCGTCCGCAGCTGGCCGCCACGTCGTCAACGGTCGGACGCGCGTACCGCTCGGCACAGTTGGCCCGTTCGTCGCACATCGCTGAGGAGTGACGCGCGATCGGCGGCGGATCCGTGCGTTCAGTCGCGGTCAGGGATGAGGCTGTAGACGTACATGTCTTTGCGCTCGGTCCCGACCTGCTGCCAGCTGCGCAGGAGCCCTTCGCGTTGGTAGCCGCAGGCTTCTGCGGCGCGCCACGAGCCCTCGTTCCATGGTTCGACGAACAGCTCAAGCCGCTTGATGTCGTCCAGCGAACGAGCCCAAGTGGTAAGGGCGCTCAGGGCGGCCCGGACGTATCCGCAGCGCCGGTGCTGCGGCCCGACCCAGTAGCCCGTCGATGCGCGTCCCGTGGAGATGTGGGTGGTCCAGAGGCCGATGTTCCCAACAGCTACGTCGGTTTCGGCGTCTGCGATCGCAAAGGAGTAGCCAGACCCCTCAGCGAGCCGCTGGTGCTGCCGTTCAATGTAGGCAGCGACGTCCTCTCGGGTATCGGAGCGCGGCACCGACGTGATGAGGGGAATGAGAGGGTCCGACGCGACCGAGGCGACGAGCGGGGCGTCGTCCAAGCGGAACGGCCGCAAGCGCGCTGGCGGCTCGTCGAGGCACGGCATCTCCGTCGGCAGCATGCCCAATTGTGGGAGGTTGGCGCTGGCGTCGGCGCCGAATCTCGGTTGAGCAGTCGAGTCCCGATCGGTGACGATCAGGCTGTGTCCATACCCACCCGTCAAGTCCGCGCCCGCTACTCGGCCGACACCATCACCGTGTACCAGGCGTACCCTGCGCAGATTGCGCTGCCGGCGGTGGCAGCCGGCCGTTTCGTGGCCCCCTTCAAGCGGGATCGGATGACGTGGATCAAGCCGTCGTTCCTGTGGATGATGTACCGCTGCGGCTGGGCCACCAAGCCAGGGCAAGAGCGCGTGCTGTCCATCGACATCACGCGCGAGGGATTCGAGTGGGCCCTGGCACGAGCCAGCCTGAGCCACTACGACCGAAACCTGCACGGCGACAGGGCGACCTGGGCCCGGCAACTGAAGACCAGCCCGGTACGGGTGCAGTGGGATCCGGAACGATCACTGCGACTGAAGCCGCTGCGTACCGGTCGCTGCAGGTCGGGCTGTCCGGCGAGGCTGTCGATCGATATGTTGCCGACTGGACGGTGGCCATCACGGACATCACCCCCACAGTTCACCGCGTCCAGGACCTTCTGCGTAGCGGCGATGAACAGGCGGCGGCAGCTCACCTGCCTGTCGAACATGCCTACTCGCTGCCGGCTCAGATTGGCGCTGGCCTCGACGCCAGCCCGGACGGCACCGCCGAAGAAGCCACCGAGCAACAGCCGGCACACTGACGGCCGCTCGGCTCGCCAGCGCGCCCGATCGGCGGCAAATGAGGATGCCGTCGGGCCTGATGGCGGCCCCCGCACCACGCTGGAAGACCCACGGCCGACTCATGTCTCGTAGGCGAGCGCCTTCTGGAGGTGGAAGTCCGCAACGTCGAGCATCCACTCTCGGTTCGGGAAGTCGCCCTCGGCGATACGGAGCGGGCCGCCGACCAGGTCTAGATGCATGACGTACTGGTAGTACTTGACACGCTGCGGGTCGAGGTCTGGGTTGCGGAGCGCCTCGTAGTGCGGGCCGAAGCGCATCCGCATCCAGCAGTGCTCTACTTCGATGTCGGTGTACATCAGGCCCTCGATGTCGATGAGGACGGGCTCCCCGTCCGGCCCGACGAGCGTGTGTTCCGCGCAGAGTTCGCCGTGGACCACGCCGTGTTCTGCGCGCGGGCCGAGTGCGGCGTGCAGTGTGCGGAGTTTCCCCTCCAGCATTGCCTCACCTTCGGCCGCGCGGGCATCGCGGGACACGGCGGTGGCAATGTTCACCAGCGCGCGCTCCAGGTAGGCCTGCTCGCAGGTCTTGTCCGGCGGTGCTCCTCCGCTGTCGATCCACGCGACCCGCCCGAACGCCGGCGCGCGGTAGGCATGAATGCGCCGAAGCATGTCCGAGAGCTGCGCGAGCGTTTGCCGGCCCGCGTCCGGGTCGCGTTCCAGCAGCGCCTCCAGCGTTCCGCCGCGGACGTCCTCAGCGACGGCGATGTCGGCCGGGTAGAAGTCCTTGCTGCGGTCGGCGAGCAACAGCCGCGGCGAACGCACTCCGACCGATTCCAGTCGACGGGTGGCACCCTCGAAGAAGTCGATACCCGAAGCGTGAGCGAACGGGTTCGACGGGTCGTCGTGGCCATCCGGGAGAAGCCCGTCCCAGTAGTCCTCGTCGGCGTTCCAGACGTAGACGATCACGCTCGTGGCATCGTCCAGCATGATGCGGTAGACACCCTTCTTGGTGCCATTCAGTAGGCGGTCGACGGCGGCGATGTGGCGGTCAGTGCCGAAGACCTCCCGCATCACTGGGGTCAGGGTTTCGGCGTCGGCGAATTTCCGTTCAGCGGTCATTTCCGGTCCCCGTCTGGAGCGCCTGTATCGATCCTCCTCCAGTGGCCCTGGCCTCCGCGGATTCACCCGCCGGTCGAGCCAGGCCCAGTAGCTGACGATCACCAAATCGCCCAGCCTAAAGCATCGCGGACTAGCTGATCCTGTAGCGGTCGGCCACGCCATCCGAGCACCTCGGCGTGAACACACTGGATGAGGAGGCACAACGGTAAGCCTCGTCCGCAGGCATCCGGGCCGCGGGGATCGCTGCCGGCCTGAGGGGGTACGACGACACGTACTGCGGCCTCTGGCGCGTACCCTCATCGCCGAGGTCGCCCAGGGTCACCCGGCGCAGGCCGGCGTGGCGCGACTGGCGACGCTTGTCGGCCTCACCTGCTGACCACCCGCTGGCGCCGGGGGCCGTTACGACCGCGCCAGCTCCGGCGCGTCCGTGCCGTCCATGAACTGCCTGCGCGACTCGCCCGCTCGGACGTGGCATGGCGAGCGCCGCTCGGCACCTGCGGATGTCGTTACTCTCGGATTTCCATTTCTGCCACCAGTCCATCGTTGAACCGGTAGACATGCGTGATTGTGTGATCCGCAAGTGTCGCTCCGGTTTTGTCGCGGACGACCTGGTGGACGGTGGCGGCGACGCGTCCGTCGGCCTCTGCGGCGTACGCGGTCGGCGTGACGGTCGGTTCGAGCTGGTCCCATTGCCTGCGCCAGTACGCACCCACCTCGTCGCGGCCCTGAATGACGCCTCCCTCCCAGCCATTTGGCCACGACACGTCCGGCGTCATGGCGGCCAGCAGTGTGGGGATGTCACGCGCGTTGAAGGCCGCGTAGAGGTTCGTGAGCAGAGTCTCCGACGTGGCGGATTCCGGCGAATTCATCGATCCAGCATCGTTGGTGGAGCGGACCTCGTGGGAGTCGCTTCGCGGTCAGCAGAATCCACGAGCAGCCCTCTGAATCACATCGAGAAGCCTGTTGACGCCCCACCTCGCTTTTGGTAAGACCTTAACATTGTGGATGTCGCCACGCTCTCGGCACAACGCCTCGTACTCACCCTTCACCGCGCCACCGCGCTCGTCGACCGCGTCGCTGACACGCACCTGCGGAACATGCACGACGTGACCCTTTCGATGTTCGCCGCGCTGGTGACGATCCACGCGATCGGCCCTGCGCGACAGAGCAAGATCGCCCAAGCCCTCGACGTGTCCAGAGCGGCGGTGACGCAGCGCCTGGTCGAACTCGTCGCGCGCGGGCTCGTCGAGGTCGCTCCGGATGCCACCGACCAGCGCGCGAATCGCGTCGCCGTCACGAGAAAGGGTCGGGAACTCCTCGACGCGGCATGGAAAGGGCTCGCGGAGATCGACGACGGCATCGAGGACGGTATCGATCTCGAAGCGCTGCAGAGCGCGCTGGACACGCTTGTCGCCAACGCCGCACGCTATCTCGCCGGGCAGGAGGTGACGGCATGAGCGTCGCCGCCATCGTGGCCACTGTTGTACTCACCGCACTCGCTGTGCTCCAAGTGCTCGTCGCGGCCGGCCGGCCGTACGGGCGGCTGGTATGGGGTGGGCAGCACGAAACACTGCCGCGTCGACTGCGAGTCGGCAGCGCAGTGTCGGTCGTCGTCTACGCCGTCATAGCCTGGGTGCTGCTCGCGCGCGCCGAAACCTTCGGGCCTTTCAGGCCGTTCGTCGGCATCACGACGTGGGTGCTCTTCGGGTACTTCGCAATCGGGATCGCGCTCAACGCAATCTCGCGAAGCCGCGCCGAACGCCTGGTGATGACACCAACATGCGTGGTCCTGGCGGCGTGCTCGCTCACCGTCGCGCTCAGCTGAACCCGAGCCCCTTGACCAGCATCTCGACGTCGCGAAGTCCACGGTGTACCACCCGAACCCGGCAAGTGTGCATAGACTGAAGTCCATCTGCCGAACCTCTCGCCGACTGGCCGGCTCAACGGCTGCAGCGCAACGGGCTCGCAACACGGCGGTCGTGCGATAACGGAAAACGTCACTGCGCAGCTACCGGCAGGGCACTTCCGATGGGAACGTCAGCACGCTTCGGTTTCACCACCACCGCACACCACTGGGAGCAGCGATGACCCGGACTGTTCGGAGCAGAGTTCTGGCTGGTATCGCCGTCGGGGCGCTTGCCGCGACGCTGGGCCTGCCCGGCGTCGCCGCGGCCGCGACGACGCACCGGACCGCCTCGGTCTGCGCGCTGCACCCGCTGCCTCTACCGGCGGATATGGTCGGTCGAGCCGTGGAGGTCGACCCGACCGGCCGGTTCGTCGCCGGCCTCGGCTACCGGATCACCGGCGACGTCTGGCAGCCGCTGATGCTGCTCTGGACCGTGCCGCCGCTCCACCCCAGGCCAGGAGTGTGGAACGAACCCCGACTCACCGTCGTCCCCACGGCAGTGGACCACATTCCCAGTAGCATCAACAGGTACGGAGTAGTCGTGGGCAGCGCCTCCGTCGACAACGTTTACCGCCCCTGGCGCTACAGCAACGGCCACTTCGAGTGGTTGCCGGCCCCGACGACGGTCTCCGGCACCTGGGCGGTGGCAATCAACTCGCGCGGCGACGTCGTCGGCTATGGAGCTGTCGAGGAGACCGAGACGACCATCCCGCTGCTCTGGCCTGCCGATCGACCGGGCACCGTCGAGGTGATCGACAGCCCGCCCGTCACCGGCGCGGAGGAGATCCTCGACGACGGCACCATCGTCGGCACCGCGGGCGGCTTTGGCTGGGTACGCCATCCCGACGGAACGACCGACCGGCTCACCGCTCCGGGCGCCCGCTGGTCAGGGGTCTGGGCGGCTCAGGGAACGTGGGCGGTGGGCCGCATCGGCATCAGCGACGACCGCGAGGACGGCACCTGGGTGCGCTGGGACCTGCGGACCGGCGTGGCGAACGCCGTGAACCTGGAGGGGAGAACGCCGCAGGACGTCAACGCCCGGGGCGCAGTGCTCACTGGCCAAACCGTCGTCCACGGCGACCGCATCGTGACCCTGGACGGCGCTGTTCCCGATGTCCGCCTCGTCCTCGGCTGGTCAATCGCCGACAACGGCCTCGTCGTGGGCTCCACGAACGACTCTCGACTGCGCCCAGCGAGCTGGACCGACTGCTGAGAAGACCGGCACCAAGGGTGGGGCGCACGCCGCCGCCGAGGTTGCCCGTTGTCACCCGGCGTGGCGCGACTGGCGAAAATCGCTATCCGGTTGCCGGAGCGCACTGGTAGAAAGCCGGGGTGCACAAGACTTTGACGTTCACTGATCATCTGCGGCTGATCGACGAACGGTCGACAGCCTTCCGTGCCGCGGTCGCTGCGGCGCCCAGTCTCGACGTGCCGGTGCCGAGCTGTCCGGGGTGGACGCTGTTCGATCTTGTGCAGCACCTGGGCATGGGTCGCCGCAGGTCGGCCGCCATCGTCGCCGCAGGGCCGGCCGACGCTCCACCGGAGAAGTCCGCTTGGGACGACGGCGCGGGTGCGCCTCGGGAACGCGACGCTCTCCTGGCCTGGTGGACCGAGTCCGTCGAGCGCCTGACGAGCGGGCTGAGTGAGGCGGGCCTAGACCGCGGCTGTTGGACGTGGTGGGGTGACTCGCAGTCACCGGAAACCTCCGGTGCGTGGGCTCGGCGGCAGGTGCCCGAGATCGCGGTGCACACCTACGATGCCCAGCTCGCCGTGGGGGACCCGGGGCCGCTGCCGGACGAGGTCGCCCTCGACGGTTTCGACGACTGCCAGTTCACCCTCTGCTCGACGGATGTCGCCTGGCCGCACGAACCCGCGGTCGTCGATTACTACGCCACCGAGGGCCGCTCTTGGCGCCTTCGGCTGTCCCGCGACGGCGCACGGGCCGCCCGCCTCGGCGCGCCGGCTGCCAGCGAGGACCTGGACCCGGACACGGCCCACACCTCCGCCCGGGGCACGGCCAGTGACCTGGTCCTGTTCTTCTACGGGCGCATACAGCTGGATTCGCCGAAGCTGGAGCTGGACGGGGACCGTCGCGTCTTCGACCAGCTCATCGCCTGGGACCCGTCCGCGTAACAACGAGCCCATTCATCGTGCGCCTGGACGTGAAGTAGGACGAGGATGGCCCGGACGATCGCGGTGACGCGTCGCGGGCAGTAGGAAAGCTTGACTGGGACTTTCCGGCCCTTGAGGGTGGCGACGGCACGTTCGCCGACGGCTCGGATCTTGGCGTGATGGCGGTTGACGGTCTTCTGCCGTCGGGCCCGGTCGATCGGGACCAGGGCGGCGTCGAGAATCGCGTAGGCAAGCCGGCCGATGCGACGCATCGCCGCGTTCAGGTCCTCGGCGTGCGCCGCGAGCAGGGCCTTTCGGCCGGCGTCGAGGCGCCATCACCGACCTTCGCGCCGGGCGCGTTCGGCGCGCCGGTCGGCCAGGTGGTTCAGGGCGCGGCTGGACGGCGCGCAGCGCCCGCCGATCTGATCCATCGGCCGGATGGTCGTCCCGACCGCGCGCCGCACCGGCCGTTCCCCGCCTGGCGACCACATAGGACGGAACATTCGGGCAGCCCATTGCCATCCAATTCCGCTTCGGTGAAGATGATCAGCCACACGACGTGCACGGGGGCGCAAACGTCGTAAGGTGCGCCCCTGCACCTTTGGGGGAAACGATGAGACTCAGTCGGTTGGTCGTCGCGATACTCACAGCGGCCGGATGCCTGGTCGGCCCTTCGGCGGCAGCCGCGGCGCCGCCGTCCGCCCCGGCAGCGTCCTCCGCCCCGGCGCCGTCTTCCATAACGCGGCAGCCCGTCCAGGTGGCCGACTCCGACGAGCCCATCATCGGACAATTCAACATGGCCGGTGGGAGTGACGCCCACGGGCGCAAGGGCCTTGAGGTCGCCGACGCGTTGGCCGTGGACATCAACAGCCGGATGCCCAGGCTCGCGTTCCTGACCATCAACGAAGGCTGCCTGGACTGGCTGGATCGGGTGGAAGCGCTCCTGCCGGACACGTACCGGATGCACTTCGACGCGGTCCGCGGCGGCGACGGCGCCGTCGCGACCTGCAAGCACGACTCGCCGTTCGGCAACGCCATCATCTACAAGCAGAGCGTTCTGCCTGATCCGCAGCCGGTGGCGCACGAGCTGCCCGCGGTGGAGGGCCTCGAGAAGCGCGAAATGCTGTGCCTGCGATCCTTCGCCAAGGTATTGGTGGTCTGCACCGCGCACCTCGTCCATTCTGGGGAGAACGTCGAGCAGCGCAAGCGGGAGGCGGCAGAGGTCAAGCGGGTGCTCGCAGCCCACTACGCCGGCTCCACCGTGTTTCTCGCCGGCGACCTCAACGACGTCCCGGGCTCCGCCGTGCTCAGCAACTTCTACCACCGGAACTACCGGTCCGCGGGGAGCGATGCGGCACACGGTACGTTCAAGGAGGCGTTCAGTCCCTGTCGCAACGAAATTAAGCAAACAACGGAAACGGATGACGACCCGGTCACCTATTGTCGGGGCGGCGATACCACCCATAAACGGCTGGGCACCGTCTTCAGCGACAAACTCGACTACGTGTTCGTGCCGCCGTCGGTGACGGTCCACAGCGTTCAACGAATCTGGTCGTCGCACTCCGATCACGCTCAGTTGTGGACCACGGTGAGCATACCGACGGGTTTCGGACCGGTCCTCGATTCGATCATGGTGGTCGGCGACTCAATCAGCCAGGGCCTTGAGGGCGACTACACCTGGCGGTACCGGCTGGCCGAACACCTGAAGGCGGCCGGGCGTGACGTCATCTTCGTCGGGCCCTACCGCGGGACCACCCGGCTGCCGTCGACCCTCCCGGCGAACTTCCCGGACGAGTCGGCACCGCCCTACTTCAACGGCGTCTACCGCAACGGGCTCACCTTCGATAGCGACCACTTCGCCCAATGGGGACGCCAGGCCCACCAAACCAAAAACGACATCCAGGCTCGGGTAAGCCAGTACCAGCCGAAATACCTCCTCGTCGAGCTGGGCTTCAACGACCTGGGCTGGGGTGTGTCCAACCCGGATGGGCTGATCGCCGACATGCGTAGCCTGATCGCCAAAGCCCGAGCCGGCAGGCCCGACGTCCGCATCCTGGTCGCCACAGTCCCGCAACGCACACCGCTGGACGCGCAACCGGATCTGGGCAGCAAGATCAGCGCGTACAACGCCAAGCTGGGCCCCGCTCTGCAGGCGTTGAACACGGCGACCTCTCCGGTGCGGTTGGTGGACATCGCCGCCGGCTACGACGCGTACACCGATGCCTACGACGGTCTGCACCCGAACCCGCAGGGCGAACACAAGATCGCCAAGGGGTTCGCCAACGTGCTGTGGAACCAGTTCCAGCTCGGTGCCGCTTACACCATCCCCTCCGAAAGCATCCCGCAGATGGTGCCCTACTCGCCCACCTCGATGCGGGCCACCGCCACCGCCAACGGCATCGAACTGCAATGGCAGCACTCCTTCGGCGCCAGTGGCTACTGGCTCTATCAACGTGACGCGACCGCCGGTGAAGGCTTCCAACGACTGCCGTTGCCGATCCCCGCCGACTCGTGGAAGGTCAACTGGGTGGTGCCGGGCCACCGCTACGAGTTCCGGGTCGTGGCCATCCGCGGCAACACGACCGCACCCACGGAATCACCGATCGCCTCCGTGACGGTCGCCAACCTGCAGACCGCGGCCGGCCCGCCGAACGTCAACACCACGGCCGGGCCGGGCTACATCGACGTGAGCTGGGACGCCGCGACCGGGCCGTACAGCGACACCGTGCGCGCGTACACCGTGTACTACCTGGACAACTCCCAGCCGGGCTCCGTCGTCTCGTCGATCTCCACCACCGGCCGCTCGATCCGGCTGACCGGCCTGGTCAGCGGCCATTCCTACACCGTGGCCGTGTGCTCGGTGAACGTGGCCGGGGAGGGAGTGCCCTCGGCCGGACCGACCCGCGTAGTCGGCTAGCGCACCGCGGCAGGGCTTCGCCGCCGACGCGGAACATCAGCTCTCCCGCCGTCCCGGCCGGGGCGCGACAAGCGGTAAACGCTCGTCTCCCGGCCGGGGCGGCGACTCGTCCCGGGTGCCTTGTGAGGTCGAGGCGGTGGCGGTGCTCGCCGAACGGGGCGTACGGGTGACAGTGCTCCGGAGTCCGCGCCGAGGCCGGTTGGGCGTCTGGCCGGAGCCGCTGGCCGAGGCAAGCCGGCCGATGCGCCGCATCGCCGCGTTCAGGTCCTCGGCGTGTGCCGCGAGCAGGTCGACCGCTTCCCGGAGGACGTCCTGCCAGGCCGTCGTGTCGCTGACGGCGAGGCCGCAGGCCAGACGGGCGATGGTGTCACCGTTGCAAAGCTGGGCCAGGGCGAGCAGGGCCTGTCGGCCGGCGTCGAGGCGCCATCACCGACCTTCGTGCCGGGCGCGTTCGGCGCGCCGGTCGGCCAGGTGGTTCAGGGCGCGGCTGGACGGCGCGCAGCGCCCGCCGATCTGATCCATCGGCCGGATGGTCGTCCCGTCGGAGACAGCAGCATCCGGGAACTTGCTCGGATCTTGGCGAGTAGCGGAGCGCCCTGGCCCAGCCGAGGACCGGCCCGCCGCCCGGCTAGGCGAACGACGCGCGCGTCGACCGAGGGTGACCGGGCGTGCATACGCGGCGCTGGTGCCGGGGGCGGAGCGTGCCGGGGCTCAGGCGCAGACCGTGCCGGGGCGGGGCTCAGGGGTGCAACGCCAGGGCCCGTAGGGCGATGTCGACCGAGGCCTGGAGGTCCTCGCGGGTCGCGCCGGCCGCGGCGTGGACGGCGTGCCCTTCGCTGAGGGCCATCACGAACCGGGCCAGGGCGCGGGGGTCCACGCCGTCGGGGAGGTCTCCCTCCTTCGCGGCGCGAGCCAATCGCTCGTGCAGCGCGGCTTCGGTGGCGGCGCGGCCGGCGGCCAGGAGCTCGGAGATGCGGGCGTTCTCCGGCGAGCAGGCCAGGCCGCCCTGGATGGAGAGGCAGCCCGCCGGGTGGTCACGGTCGGTGAGGCCGTCGGCGCTGGCGCGCAGGAACGCTTCGATCGAGGCGTACGCGGTGGGCTCGTCGAGCGCGGCGCGGGCGTTTGCCGCCTGGGTGTCGCGGTAGCGGGTGAAGGCGCGCTCGAACAGTTGCTCCTTGTTGCCGAACGTGGCGTACAGGCTGGGTCGGTTGATGCCCATGGCCTTGGTGAGGTCGCTCAGCGACGCGCCCTCGTAGCCGTGCCGCCAGAAGACCTCGGTCGCCCGGTCGAGGACGGTCTCCTCGTCGAAGCCCCGGGGACGTCCGCCCGTCGGTGTCGCAGTGGTCATGGCACCAGTCTACCGCTCGGTACAGATCGTGACCGGGGTCACCAACCGATCAGTACAAAACCCTGTTATGGTTCTCAGCAACCGAGCGGTACAAAACCGGGGCAACGACACGTAGGAGATTCGAATGACCGTCACGCTCATCACCGGTGGCAACAAGGGCATCGGGTTCGAGACCGCCAGACAGCTTCTCGACCTGGGCCACACCGTCTACATCGGCGCACGGGACGTCGAGCGGGGCGAGAAGGCCGCAGCCGAGTTGGGCGCACGGTTCGTGCAACTCGACGTCACCGACGACGAGTCGGTGAACAGCGCGTTGGCGACCATCGGCTCGGCGGAGGGTCGGCTCGACGTCCTCGTGAACAACGCGGGCATCCTCGGCGACGGTCCCATCGACGGTCCGAAAGCCCTGCGGGTGTTCGACACCAACGCGGTGGGGATCGTCCGCGTCACCGAGGCGGCGCTGCCCCTGCTGCGACAGTCGTCCAACCCGACGGTGGTCACCGTTTCCAGCAGCATGGGGTCCTTCTGGGCGGTCACCAACCCCGAACGGCCCGAGTACAACCTTCCGGCGGCGCTCTACGCGGCGTCCAAGTCGGCGGCCACCATGCTGACGATCCAGTACGCCAAGGCCAACCCGGGCATCACGTTCAACGCGATCGAGCCCGGCCCCACCGCCACCGACATGACCGCCGCCCTCGGAATCGGACGCCCGCCAGCGGAGAGCGCCAGGACCGTCGTACGCCTGGCCACCCTCGGCCCCGACGGCCCGAGCGGAACCTTCACCGACGAGTTCGGCCCCTTGAACTGGTGACACGGAGAAACAGGAGAAAATCTGATGACTGACAACAACCTGCGTGACTGGTACCTGCGCTACGTCGCCGACCTCAACGCCCACAAGTTCGACGGCATGGACGAGTTCATCAACGACACGGTGATGCTCAACGGCGAGCCCGGCACCCGGGACGACGTCCTCGCCGTACAGAAGCACGACGTCGACGCCGTTCCGGACCTGCGCTGGGAGGTCAAGGAACTGCTGTTCGACCGCGACCGCATCGCCGTACGCGCGATCAACACCGGCACCCCGGTGAAGGAGTGGCTCGGTGTGCCGCCGTCCGGCAAGTCGTTCGAGATCGTCGAGTACGCCATCTACAAGGTCAGCGACGGACGGTTCGTCCAGATGACGGCCCTGCACGATTCGGCCGAGATGCTTCGGCAACTCACCGCCTGACAGCACGGATCCCTGGTTGCCGCGTCCGCTCGCTCCACCGAGCGGACGCGGCAGGACCGCGTCCGCCACCCCGGGCCGGCCGGCACGGTGATGAGTTGTCCCGCCCGCACCCGTCATACCTATGTCAGGACACGACGAGGCGGAAGGATGACGCGATGAGTACGGACACGCGGCTGAAGGAGCGGGGCGTGGGCGATCTGAGCGAGGTCGACGAGTCGACGTTCACGGGGCTGGCGCAGCGGCACCGGCGGGAGCTGCACGTGCACTGCTACCGGATGCTCGGGTCCTTCGAGGACGCCGAGGACGCCGTGCAGGAGACGTTCCTGCGCGCCTGGCGGCGGCGGGAGACCTTCCAGGGGCGGTCCACGTTCCGGGCCTGGCTGTATCGCATCGCCACCAACGCCTGCCTGGACCTGCTCGCCAAGTGCCGCCCGAAGCCCGCCATCGGCGGTGAGGTGCTGTGGTTGCAGCCCTACCCGGACCGGCTGCTCGACGAGCTGCCCGCAGGCGACGCGGACGCGCCGGAAACCATTGCCGTCGCGCGGGAGACGATCGAGCTGGCGTACCTGGTCGCCGTCCAGCACCTCGCGCCGCGCCCGCGCGCCGTGCTGATCCTGCGCGACGTCCTCGGCTGGCCGGCGAAGGACGTCGCGGAGCTGCTCGGGGACTCCGTCAACTCCGTCAACAGCGCCTTGCAGCGCGCCCGCGTCGGCATGCGGGAGCACCTGCCCGCCGAGCGGCAGGACTGGACCGGCGACCAGCAGGACGCCCGGACCCGCGAGCTGGTACGCCGCTTCACCGACGCCAGCGTGGCCACCGACGTGCCGGCGCTCGCTGCGATGCTGCGCGACGACGTCCGCTCCTCGATGCCTCCAACCCCCGGCGTGTACGTGGGACGCGACGCGGTCGTGGCCAGCTGGATCGAGGACGGCTTCGACGGCATGACGGGCCTGCGCGGCATCCCCACCACAGTGAACCGGCAACCCGCCGTCGCCTTCTACCACTGGCAGCAGCAGGAGAACGCGTACCTGCCCCTGACGATCGACGTTCTGCGCGTCACCGGCGGCGAGATCACCGAGATCACCATCTTCCACGACGACCAGTTCCCCCGCCTCGGGCTGCCCGAGCGCCTGCCGGCGGGCAGCGCGCAGTAGTCCCGGCGTACGCCCCGACACCGAGTGGAGGAACGACATGAGCAGCACCAATGGCACCGGGATCGTCGCGGATCGGACATCGGGCCGGACCGGGCGTACCCATCGATATCGCAGCCTGGTCGGCGTTGGCCTCCTTGCCGCGCTCGTCGCGGTGGTCGCCACCACCCTCGCCGCCGCTCTCGCCCGGGCCGCCGGTGTCGACTTCGAGATCCCCGACGGTGGCGAGAAGATCCCGTTGGGCGGGTTCGCCTTCGTGACCGGCGTCTTCTCGGTCGTGGGCGTCGTCATCGCCGTCGCGTTTCTCCGCTGGAGCGCCCGCCCAGCCGGCCGGTTCGTGTGGACGACGGTGGCGCTGACCGCTATCTCGATGGTTCCGCCCCTGCTCTCCGGGGCCGACGCCGCCACCGTCGCCGCCCTGCTCGCGCTGCACCTCGTCCCTGCGGCGGTGATGATCCCCACCCTGGCGCGGAGCCTCCGCGCCCGGACCGGCTGACGATCCGGCGGCCGGGGCGAGGGGGCGCCGAACCGGTCCGGGCATACTCGGTATGCTCTGCCGCTATGCGACCTGGTGATCGGACGGTGGCGCTCGCCTCCGTGGTGGGCGGACTGCTGCTCGGCTTCCTGGACTTCTGCTGGATCAAGTGGCTGCCGTTCCCCATCGCCGAACTCGGCAACTCAACAGCGACCTGGGCGGTTGCCGCCTTCCTCTTCGGTTACTGGGTGCGGTCCGGGTGGCTCCGCGCCGCCCTCGGCGCCACCGTCCTGCTCGTCGTCGCCGTACCCAGCTACTACCTCGCGGCGGCCCTTCTGCAAGGCGACGACCTCGCGGTGCTCTGGGCGCCGACGTCGCTGGTCTGGATGTTCTTCGGCGTGCTCGCCGGGGTGGTCTTCGGTACCGCGGGCACCTGGGCGCGGGGCACGGGCTGGCGGCAGATCGTCGGTGTCGCGCTGCCGGCAGCCGTCTTCTTCGAGGAGGCGGCCCGGTTCGCCGGCAAGGCGACCGACCCCGGCTACTCCTCCGGCGCCTGGTGGAACGTCGCCATCGACCTCGCGCTGGGCGTGCTGATCGTCGTGCTCACCGGCCGGTCCCATCGTCAGCGGGCGCTCGCCGTCGCGGTGGCCATACCACTGGCCGCCGCGATCCTGGTGACCTTCGCGCTGGCCGGCGGCGCCCTCTCGTAGGACGTGCATCCCGCTTGTCCGCCGTCGATCCTGCAGGCTGGACGCGCTGTCGAAGGCCGTGTTTCACCTGCGGCGGCTACTTGTTGTCCATCGGTGACCTTGGCTGGGCCTGACGGTTGCGACGCGAGCCGATACGCTCGCTGACCATGAGTGAAGGACTGACCGGCCCTCGCGGGCGGGACACGGGTCCGGTGTGGGGGATCGTCGCCGCGTTCTGCGTCGCGCCCGCCCTCGTCGTGTGGCTCGGGTCGGCCGACGCGGCGGACCAGGCGGTGTTCGGCCGGGCGGCGTCAGTGACGGTGCTGCTCATCGCGCTGGCGCTGACGGCGGTCGGCGCGGTGGTGTCGGTGGTCGTCTGGTACGGGGCGCGGCAGTGGTCGCGCGGTCGCCGGTGGGCCATCGCCGGGCCGCTTCTCGCATTCGCGCTCCTCGTCGTCGTGCTCGGGATCGGCTGCCTGGCAACGTCGGAGGCGAGCACCGACGTTCTCCTGGGCGTACTGCTGGTGGTGGGTGCGGTGGCCATGGCGGCGGTGGCCCGGCAGGTGGTCCGGGTCCGCGCCACCGCCGGCGGTGACCGGTTGCGGGAGCGGTTCGAGCAGCTACGGGAGGATCGTTCGTGACCGACGACATCGTCCGGTCTTTGCAGGAACTGCGAAGCTACGCCCTCGGCCTCCAGGGCATCCTGAGCGAAGCTCAGGCGAGCATGCCGGAGCAGGTGGTGGCAACCGATGCCACCGGCGCCGTTCAGGTGGTGCTGGGCCCCGACGGATCGCCGGAATCCATCGCCGTGGAGTCGGGCTGGCGGCGGCGACTTGCCGCAGAGCAGTTGACGGCGGCGGTGCTGGAGGCCTGTGAGGCTGCTGCCGTCGAGCGGATGGCCGCGGTCTCCGAGGCGCTGCCCGACGACGCGGCAGACCCACGAGCCGACCAACCGGGGGAGCGTCCTGCCGAGACCGCCGATCCACTGCCCGCCGCAATGCGGGCGCAGGTGGACCGCGCGCAGCCCCGCCCGCTCGACGAACTTGTCGAGGACGTGCTGCGTGCTGCCGACAACATCGACGAGTACGCTGCCCTGTCGCCGATCGCCGCCACCGGCACCGGCACCGACGCATCGGGCCAGATAGTCGTCACCGTCTCAGCGGCCGGTCTGCTGTCGTGCGATGCGGAGCCGTACTGGCTGGAAACGCAGGGCGGCGCCGACCTGACCGCCGCGCTGACCGAGGCCGTCGCAGCTGCTCGCGCCGATCTGGCGGACGCGACCCGCCAGGCAGCCGGCGCCAACGAACTGGATCAGCTGTTCGCCGAAACCCTGGCAACCCTCAATGACCTGCAACGATCGGCGCAATCCGCGAAGGACCAGACATGACTCCGCCCCCCAGCAAGAAGGACGTCGAGGTCGCCACCGACACGCTGCGCACCGAGGCGGGCATGTGGCTGCGGCACAGCGACACGATGGCTGCCATCACCAGCAGGGCCGAAGGGCTGCGGATGACCACACTGGAGGCGGGCCTCTTCCAGCTCCTCGTGAAGCCGTATGACGAGGCGGCCGATCAAATCACCTCCCGTTGCCGGGAGGGCCGGCAGCGGATGACCGAGATCGCCACCACGCTGCGCAAGGTCGCCGACACCTACGACGCCGAAGACGCCAGCAACGCCCACGAGCTCAACAACCTTTACTGACCTGGGGATCGATCCGGATGTCATTCACCCTTGCCCAGTACGAAGCCACAATGGACAAGCTCTCGTCCAAGATGACGGACCTCTCGGACAAGCTCGACAAGGTCGATCCGACGGTCCGCCGGGCCGTCGATAGGTGGTTCATCACCCAGGGCATCGCCGATCGCCTGATCTGGGTGGGCAACAAGCTCCTCGAACTCGGCTCGGCGATCCTGGACAAGATCGCTGAACTGCTCAAGGGCGCTGCCGCCCCGGTGACGTTCTTCTTCACCGCATCGGAGTGGCAGGGTGTGCGCGGTCTTGCCACCGACGTGTCCGGCGAACTCAAGCCGGAACAACTCGGCGTGGCGCGCGTGTGGCACGGCCAGGCCGCCGACGCCTACATCAAGCAGATCAAGCCCCAGTCGGACGCCGCAGCCCGGATCGGGGTCATCGCCGACAAGACCGCCACCGCCCTGAACACCTGCGCGGTGGCGGGCCTTGCCTTCTACGTGGCGCTCGCCGTAATCCTGACCAAGTTCATCATCGCGACAATCGCCGCGCTGGCAGCCCTCGGCAGCGTGGTCTTCTCCTGGGCCGGTGCCGCCCTCATCGTCGAGGAAGCCGCAGTCAACACCGGCATGATCATCGCGGCGGTCAGCACTCTGACGGCGGTGCTGGGCGCGCAGGCCAGCCAGATGGTGGCGCTGCACGGGGAAGCGATCGACGCCAGCGCCTTCCCCGGCGGCAACTGGCCGGACGCCGCCCCGGGGCACTTCAGCGACGCCACCGTCACCGACGGCGACGCCGACTGGTCCCTGCAGTCCTGACCGTCCCTGCAGTCCTGACCGCGGCTCGGCGCTGACCAGGCGTCAGCGCTGACCGCGGCTCAGCGCTGGCTGCGATCAGCTCCGACCACGGTCGGGTGCGCTCATGTCGCCGGTGCCGGGAGCGCCTTCGGCGAGCCCGTAGCGCAGGTAGACGGTGCCCGTCGGGCTGGCCACCGGCGGGTCGAGGAGGGTGAGGTTTGTGGGCACCTCGCCACCGTCGAACACCTTCTTGCCGACGCCCAGCACGATCGGGTGCACCCAGAGGTCGAGCCTGTCGAAGAGCTTCTCGCGCAGGAGGGTCTGTACCAGGTTGAGGCTCCCGACGACCTTCACGTGCTCGTGCCGGTCCCGGATCTCGCGCACCGCGCCGGCCAGGTCCGGGCCCAGCTGCGTGGACCCCGCCCAGGACAGATCCGGCTCGCCACGGGACGCCACATATTTCGGGACACTGTTGAAGAGCGTGGCGATGGCGTTGTCCTGCCCACCCTCCTGGTGGGGCCAGTACGCGGCGAAGATGTCGTACGTGCGTCGGCCGAGCAGGAGGGCGTCGGTGCCCTCGTACGCGTCGTAGACCTGCGCACCGGCGACGTCGTCCAGCAGGGGCGCCTGCCAGCCGCCGAACGGGAACCCCTCCGGGTCCTCCTCTGGGCCGCCGGGCGCCTGCCCGACGAGGTCGAGAGTTGCGAACAGCTCGATGTGGATGTGGCCCATGCCCTGCCCCCGCTCGGTTGGTCTCCTCGGTCCGGAGCGTAGACCCGCGCACCGACAGAGGAGGGCCGCTCGCCATCCTCAGCCGTACGAGAACGGCACGTCCGTCGTGATTGGGCGGTGCCCCTGCAACCAAATTGATCATCATCGGAACATCGGTTATCGTGCCCGTCCGTGAAGTCCTCTCGATTTGCCTCCGCCGTGTTGATCCTCGCCGCCGCAACGGCTCTCGCCGCCTGTGGTGACGGAGATGCGGCGACGAACGCCGCGTCCACCGCCCCCACGTCCGCAGCCCCGAGCGCGGCAGCTACCTCCACCGCCCCCTCGCCCGCCGCACCCGCCATGAGCGACAAGGAGATCTGCGAGTCGGCGCAGAAGGCCAGCGACGAGATGAAGGCGGAACTGCTGAAGATCGTCTCGGCCGGTGAGCCGTCGGCGGCCGACTACAAGAAGATCCTCGCGGGGCTGGAGGAGAGGGTGACCAGCCTGGCCACGGCCGGCGGCGACAGCAAGCTGGCCACTGCCCTGAAGACGTTCGGCGCCGAGGCGGCAAAGGCCGCGGCGGCAGCGGACCCGGCCACCGCCGCCGACAACCCGGCCTTCGAGAAGGCCGGCACGGACATCACCACCGCGTGCAAGGCCGCCGGCGTCACATTCGTTCTCTGACCAGTCGCAGCTCTGACGCCGGCCGGCGTGGCGCACCTGCCCACGCTGGCCGGCGTCCCCGTCGCCAGAGGCACCACGCGCCCTCAGCTGGACCGTTCGGGACGCTGGCGGGCGAAGGCGTCCACCCTGCCCCAACGGCCCGGGATATCCAGCAGCGCGATCCGGCCGAACGCCGACGGCAGCGCCGGATCGACGGCGAGATGGTTCTCGTGCGGTTCGATGCCGAGCATCGTTCGGATGAGCAGCATGGACGCGCCACTGGACCACGCCTGCGGGCTGCCGGCCGTCGGGTACCGGACCGGGTAGCGGGTGGTGCAACGGTCGAACCCGCTGAACGCCTCCGGCAGCCGCCCCTGAAAGTAGGTCGCTGCCGACAGGATCCCCTCGGCGATGCGCCCCGCCTCGCTGCGGAACCCGTACCGGCGCAGGCCCCACGCGATGAACGAATTGTCGAACGGCCACACAGTGCCGTTGTGGTAGCCCAACGGGTTGTAGCGGCCCTGCCCCTCGGCGAAGGTGCGCACGCCCCAGCCGGAGAACAGCGCGGGACCCATCAGGTGCTCGACCACCTTCGGAGCGCGCTCCGGCGGCACGATGCCACTCCACAGCAGATGCCCGATGTTCGACGACAGGCTGTCCACCGGCGTCCCGTCACCGTCGAGCGCCAGCGCGTAGTAACCCCGGTCGTCGAGCCAGAAGTCCCTGTTGAAGCGGTCGTACAGGGCCGCCGCCTCGCGCTCCAACCGGTCGGCGAAGTCAGGATCACCCCAGACGGTACGCGCCAGCCGCGCGCCGCGGATCTTGGCGTCGTAGGCGTACCCCTGGGTTTCGCATGTCGCCCTCGGGAAACCCGGCAGCCTCCCGTCGGCGAAGGAGATGCTGTCCCAGGAGTCCTTCCAGCACTGGTTCTCCAAACCGGTGGCACGGTTGCGCCGCTCGTACCAGATGTAGCCGGTCCCGTTCAGGTCCGCATACGTGTCGATCCACTCCAGAGCCGCGCGGGCCTCCTGCTCCAACTCGATCACCAGAGCCCGGTCGCCGCTCCACATCTCGTACTCGTCGAGCAGAACCACGAACAGCGGTGAGGCGTCCACGGTGCCGTAGTAGGGGGAGTGCGGCTGCTCCTCGAACGCCGCCGACTCCCCGTAGCGCAACTCGTGCAGGATCCGACCGGGATCCTCCTCCAGGACGTCGTCGGTGCGGGCGCCCTGTAGCGAGGCGAGGATCCGCAGCGTCGGCGGGGTCAACGACGGCGTGACGGCCAGTGTCTGAAGACAGGTCAGCAGGCTGTCGCGCCCGAACAGGGTCATGAACCAGGGCAACCCGGCCGCGGGTACGGCGGCGCCGCTGAGCGAGAGCGGCGCGAAGCGCAGCGCCGCCAGGTCCACGAGGCTGCGCTCGTACACCTGTTGGAGCGGGACGTTGTCGGTGTCCAGTGTCGGGGCCTGCGCAACCCACTCCCGCACGCTCTCGGGCAGTGTGGACTCGTGAGGTCGGAGCGCCCGCACGGCGTCCCGCAGATCGACACCGTCCGGGCGGAGCGCCCGCATCACCACCTGCAACCGGGTCGACCACTGCTCCCCGGGCCGCAGCCGCGACGTGAACCGCAGCCCCTGCGGGTCGAACGTGGCCGGCTCACTGGCCGTCACCGAAACCTCGCGGCGGAACGTGCCACGGCGGTAGCCCAGCCGCAACTCGGTCGGCTCGATCTCGGTGTAGTGACTGCCGACCTTGTCGTGCGTGTCGAACTTGATCTCGAAGATGTCGGCGAAGTCGGCAGCCACCTCAAGTCGTACGTCCAGGTCGAGGTCCTCATCGCCGTAATTGAAGATCGTCAGCGACTCGATCAGGTCCGGGCCGATCCAGCGCCGCCGGATCGCCGACACGTCGGCCTGCACGTAGTCGACAGCCCCACCCGGCACCACGAAGAACGTGGCCTCGTAGTACTTGCTGTCGTCCACCGACAACGCGTTCAGGCGTTCCCCATTGACGGTCAGCACCCAGCGGGACAGGAAGCGCGTGTCGGCGGTGAACAGCCCCACCGGCGCGCTCGACGACGACTCCACGTCACCGCTGGCGTCCGAGACGATGAAGGTGCTGCCGTCGAGGCATGACACGGTGCCCGGGATGTCCCTCATCCGGTTCCGCTCGTCGGCTCGGCGGCGGCACCTCGCCGTACCTCGGTCTGCGACGGAAACAGCCGACCGACCCGCAACGCCAGAGCCAGATCACCGTCGACCAGGATCTCGCCACGGGTGATCGCCGCCAAGCCGTTCATCTGGCCCAGCGCCATCGACTCCGCCACCTGCGCGGACACCCGGATGACAGTCCCGGCGGGGCCGTCGTCCCGCGTCACCCGCAGACGGCCGTGGTCGATGGCCAGCAGCCACCGCTGCACCTGGTCACCGTCGCGGATGTCGAACCGGACGCTACCCCGGACCTTGTCGAACCGTGGATCATGGTCGGTAGCCGCCAAGCGTTCGAAGAAGGCACTGGTCGCCGACATCCGACCTCCGCGGGCGCTGGTAGGAGCACCCGTCGGCTACCCGCTGTGCGCGCCCACTAACCTCGGGCGTCCCGCCACCCCGCCCGGACGGCCACCTGAACGCGGATCTCCATGCCGGTCGGCAGGTCGACGTTGACGCGCTCGGCCGCGGGACCTTTCGGATCAGCCCAGGTCGAAGTCGACCACGACGGGTGCCCGTCCGACACGCACGGGGGTCGCGGCGTCGAAGCCGGCGGCGTCGCGGTGCCACTCCGGCAGCCGGTACGAGCAGTCGCACCGCAGCTTCACCCGCTGCCCCGGAAGCAGACGCAGCATGTACGGGCTACCGGCGTCCGCCACACCGACCAGGTCACCGGTGACCGTGTTGAAGGCCACCACCTGGGCGTAGGTGGCCAACTCGTCGACCAGGACGACTCCGCTGACCACAGTCCCGGCGGTGAGCGCCTGATCCGCCGTCACCGTCCGGTCGCTGCGCACCCGCACCGGCCGGGCCTGCAGGCGGTTGGCCACGCCGCCGGACCACTGGATGGCCCGCCCGGTCGCGGCGAACTGCAACGGCCAGTGGTACGGCCCGAGACCGGTCATTGTGTAGCGGCCCTGCTCGTCGGTGAGGACGCCGTTCTCGCCGTACTTGGGGTGCGGAAGAAATGGCACCACAAGCACGCTGGCACCGCGGATCGGCTGGCCGGTGGCCGCGTCGGTCACCACGCCGACGATCGTGCCCGGCGGGTCGAGGCGTACCTCTGGCGCCCTGGTCACCGCGCCTCCGCGCACCCGGATCACCTGGGCGCGCTCCCGCTCGCCGGTGCCGCCGTGTCGCCCCACCCACTGCGAGCCGTGCCGGGCGGTGTCGGACGGCCGCACCAGGAGGCGGTAGCGGCCGGGCGTCACCCCGTCGACGCTCAGATTGCCCTGCTCGTCGGTGCAGCCGGCGTGGCGGCCGGACTGTTCCTCGTCGAGCATGACCGACGTCAGCGCCACCAGGTCGACGGGAACGAGTGCGGCACAGGCCCGGGGGACCGGCGCTCCGGTGCGGGCGTCCCGGACCACGCTCCGTACACCGCCGAGCGCGGCGGTTTTCGACGTCGTGGCCGCTGTGGCGGACGCCGCCGGCAGCGGGGGAACGGCGTGGGCGCCGGGCGGTGCGATGGCCTCGACGGCGAGGAGGGCGAGGGTGGAGGCGATGGCGATCAGACGGACCGAGGCACGGCTCATGACGGAGTCCCTTCCGGAGCGTGGCGGCAGCCCGACCGTAGCGACCCAGCCCCGATACGTGCGTGTCGTGTCGCCAAGGTGACGTCAAGACGCCCATGCCGGGAGACGTTCTGGGCAGAAACGGACACCGAAGGTGGGACTACGGCATAGCGTCACGGTGGCGGAACCACCGCCGCGCCGCCGCGCCGACGGCGGGCACGCCGAGCGGAGAGGACCGGACGTGGACCATGTCGACGGGGTACGCCTACCGGAGCTGGACGGGGCCCCACCGAAGAATGCCCTGCCGCGTACCCTCGGCTGGCTGAGCCTCGCCCTCGGCGTCGGCGCGCTGGCCGAACCCACGCCGCTTGCCCGCCTCACCGGGGTCGACGACTCCCCGGCGGCGGTGGCGGTCATCCGGGCCGTCGGCGCGCGGGAACTCTCGCACGGCGCGGCCCTCGTCGCCGGCCGCCACCCCGGCGGCTGGGTGTGGACCCGGGTGCTCGGCGACGCCATGGACCTCACGCTGCTCGGCCGGGCACTGGCGCACCGACGCGGCGAGCGACGCAGGCGGCTCGCGCTGACCACCGCCGTGATCGCCGGCATCACCGCCGTCGACCTCGCCGTCGCCGTCGCCGCGACACGTGCCCGCCGCGCCCGCGACCGCATGATCCGGATCAGTCTCGGCGTCACCGTCAACCGCTCGCCCGCCGACGCGTACCGCTTCTGGCGCGACCTGGAGAACCTGCCCCGCTTCATGGCCCACCTCGAGTCCGTGCGGGCCGACGACCTGCGCCGCTCGCACTGGATCGCCCGCGGGCCCGCCGGCCGGCACATCGAGTGGGACGCCGAAATCATCGACGACCAGCCGAACAGGTCCGTGGCCTGGCGGTCGCTGCCCGGCGCCCAGGTGCCCAACGCCGGTCGCGTCCGCTTCCTGCCCGCGCCGGGCGACAGGGGCACCGAGGTACGCGTGCAACTCGCCTACGCGCCTCCCGCCGGGTCGCTGGGTCGGGCCGTGGCGAAGCTGTTCGGCGAGGAACCCGAGCAGCAGGTCCGCGACGACCTACGCCGGTTCAAGCAGATGCTGGAGGCGGGCGAGGTGGTCCGCTCCGACGGCAGCCCCAACGGCATCTCCGTGCGCCAACAGGTCATGCAGCGCCCGGCCCAACCGCTGCCCGACACCCGCCGCTGACCGCGACACGCTTCGGAGGATTCCGCATGAAGGCCACCGCCTGGATGGGCACCGACCACGTCAAGGTGATCGACGTACCCGACCCGAAGTTGATGAACGCCCGCGACGCGATCGTGAAGATCAGTACCACCGCGATCTGCGGGTCCGACCTGCACCTCTACCACGGCTACATACCGGCGATGCGCAAGGGCGACATCCTCGGACACGAGTTCATGGGCGAGGTCGTCGAGGTCGGGCCGCAGGTGCGCAACCTCAAACCGGGCGACCGCGTCGTGGTGCCCTTCCCCATCGCCTGCGGACACTGCTCGTCCTGCCAACGTGGCCTCTACTCGGTCTGCGAGAACTCCAACCCCAACGCCGGCATAGCCGAGAAGGTCATGGGCCACTCGCCGGCCGGCATCTTCGGCTATTCCCACCTGCTCGGCGGGTACGCAGGCGGCCAGGCCGAGTACGCCCGGGTGCCGTTCGCCGACATCGGCCCGCTCAAAGTGCCCGACGAGATCCCCGACGACCAGGCGGTGACGCTCGCCGACGTGTTCCCGACCGGCTACATGGGCGCCGAGATGTGCGACATCAAACCCGGGCAGGTCATCGCCGTCTGGGGCGCCGGGCCGGTGGGACTCCTCGCCGCGGCCAGCGCCCGCCTCCTCGGCGCCGAACGAGTGATCGTCATCGACCGCTTCCCGTACCGGCTGCGCCTCGCCGAACAGCACGCCGGCGCCGAAACGATCAACTACGAGCACACCGACGTGCTCGACACCCTCAACGAGCTGACCGCCGGCCGGGGACCCGATGCGTGCATCGACGCCGTCGGACTGGAAGGCCACCACGGAAACGCCGCGATCTACGCGTACGACAGGGCCAAGCAGGCCACCCGTACCGAGACGGAACGCCCGTTCGCACTGCGCGAGGCGATCCTCGCATGCCGCTCCGGCGGAGTGGTATCGGTCATCGGCGCCTACGGTGGCGTCGTCGACAAGTTCCCGATGGGCGCGTTCATGAACCGCTCGCTGACCATGCGTACCGGCCAGTGCCACGTCCAGCGCTACACCCGTCCGCTGCTGGAACGCATCCAGCGAGGCGAGATCGATCCGAGCTTCGTCGTCAGCCACCGCATGCCGCTGCGCGACGCCCCGAAGGGCTACAAGATCTTCCAAAAGAAGCAAGACGAGTGTACGAAGGTGCTGCTCAAAGTCTGACCAGTGCCCGGACGCCTCCAGTCGAGAGAAGCGTCGCCCGTCGTGTCGCCCGTCGTGTCGTGTCGCCCGCTCGTCGTGCTGCGCCGCGCCGCGCCGCGCGCCGTGCGCTTGTCCGCGCCGTGCGCTGTCCGCGCCGCGCGCTCCGCCCCTGCGGTGGGGAGTGGCTGGGGGAGTGGTGGGTGGGTTCGTGGGACGGAGGGTTAGGGGATTGGCCACTCATGGACCGGGCGGTTGCTGTGCATCAGCGTCACGTAGTGCCGGACCACCTCGCGTAGCGCCTCCGGCCGGTCCAGATGGTCAGCGGACTCCAGTCGGTGCAGTGTCTCCACCTGCCAGCTCGCGCCGTTGCGGCCGGTGAGGCAGCGCTGCTCGATGATGTTCAGCAGCCGGTCGCGCTCTTCCGGGTCGAGGCCCCAGCGGTCCAGGCCGTGGTGCGCCAACGGCAGCAGTCGGCGCAGCACCAGTTCGGTGACCGGAAGGTAGCCGAGGCCCGGCCAGAAGACCTGGGCGTCGATGCCGTACCGGGCGCAGCTGTTGAAGTTCTCCTCGGCGGCGCTGAACGACATCTGCGACCACAGCGGCCGGTCCGATTCAGCCAGGGCGCGGACCAGTCCGAAGTAGAAGGCGCCGTTGGCGATCGTGTCCAGCACTGTGGGGCCGGCGGGCAGCACCCGGTTCTCCACACGCAGGTGCGGGCGGCCACGCGACACGTCGTACACGGGGCGGTTCCAGCGGTAGATCGTGCCGTTGTGCAGCCGCAGCTCGGCCAGGTTGGGCACCTCGCCGGCCGCGAGGGTCTGCGCCGGATCCTGAGCGTCGCAGACCGGCAGCAGCGCCGGGAAGTAGCGCACGTTCTCCTCGAACAGGTCGAAGACAGTGGTGATCCAGCGTTCGCCGAACCAGACCCGGGGTCGTACCCCCTGGGCTTTGATCTCCTCCGGCCGTGTGTCGGTGGCCTGCTGGAACAGCGGGATGCGGGTCTCGCGCCACAGCTCCCGACCGAACAGCAGCGGCGAGTTCGCGCCCAACGCCACCTGGATGCCGGCGATTGCCTGCGCGGCGTTCCAGTAGTCGGCGAACTGCGCCGGGCTGACCTGGAGGTGGAACTGTGTGCTGGTGCAGGCCGCCTCCGGGGTGATCGTGTCGGCGGTGACCGACAACCGCTCCACCCCGCTGATGGAGATGGGCAGGTCCTCGCCACGGGCGGCGAAGATCTGCTCGTTGAGCAGCTTGTAGCGAGGATTCGCCGAGAGGGTGTCGGCGGTCAGGTGTTCGGGCCGCAACGTCGGCAGAATGCCGATCATGACCATGTGCGCGCCGATGGCCCGGGCCTTCTCCTCCGCGGCGTTGAGGCTGGCCCGCACGTGCTCCTCGAAACCGGCGGTGCCGGTGCCGGTCAGCCGACGCGGCGGCACGTTGATCTCGATGTTGAACTGGCCCAGCTCCGTCTGGAAGTGCGGGTCGGCGATGGCCGCCAACACGTCGGCGTTGCGCATCGCCGGGTCCGAGGCCTCGTCGACGAGGTTCAGCTCGATCTCCAGCCCCGACATGGGCCGGTCGATGTCGAACCGCGACTCGCGCAGCATCTCGGCGAAGACGTCGAGGCAGTTGCGGACCTTCTCGCGGTAGCGGGCCCGGTCCTCCCGACTGAAGGTGCGTACGCCGACATCTTCGCCCATGGTCACCACCCTGTCACCGCTGGTTCCCCTAACCTTGCACGGCTGCACGGGCGGGGGAAGACCCGACGCACCTTTCCTACCCACTGACGGGCCTGGTGATCCCTGTCGCGCTCGCGTGGTCCGTGCGGATGTGGCCTACCGGCGCCGCTACCATTGCCGCCCGAGAGGTGGTGGCGTGCGGATGCGCAAAAAGGTGACCCGGCTGTTCGTCGCGGCGGCGATCGCCGAGGCCTGTTCCTGGCTGGCCCTGCTGGTCGGTATGGCTGTCAAGTACGGCCCGCCGGACAACGAGCTGGGCGTGAAGATCTTCGGCCCGATCCACGGCGGCCTCTTCGTCGCGTACGGCCTGCTTGTCCTCGCCATGGCCCGCCTGCACCGGTGGAGCATCCCGGCTACCGTCGTGGCACTTGCCTGCGCCGTGCCGCCGTTCGCGACGATCGTCTTCGAGCGCTGGGCGCAGCGCCGGGGCATGCTCGGCAGCGCCGACCGATCCACCCGCGAGCCCACCCCGGTCGGCTGACCCGCCCGTACACACGCAAGCCGCGCCCGGCCCAGGCGGCGGGCCCGGCACGAGCGCGCCGCCCGGCTGGTCAGGTCAGCGCGGAGCAGGCCGTCACACCGGCGAGCAGGAGTACGCCCACAAGGGCCTGCAACAGCAGCGGCGGGCCGAGGTGGGACCAGAGCGTGGCGGTACGCGGGGTGAGCAACTGCCCGGTGGTGAGGTTGACGATCCGCTCGATCCGGGGCGGCAGGTCCGGGTCGCGTTGCGGGCGCAGTGTGAGCTGGACGTGGTCGGCGGGGTGCAGAGCGCTCTGCGGCAGATGACCGTGTAGCTCCACCTCGCAGAGCTGGCCTGCGGTGTTGCGCAGCCGTACCGGCGTGACGAGGTATTCCGGGCCCTTCTTCAGCTCCTTCCAGCGGCGCCTGGTGCCGCCACCACCGAAGGAGAAGAGCGCGCGCAGCAGCAGGGCGGGCAGTCGGGCGAACGCCGCGGCTGTGAGCACCGCGACGAGCACCGGTTGACCGATGCGTACCTCGCGGGTGTAGCCCTCCAGGAGGCGGACCAGCCGCCCGGTGACGATGCGCTCCGTCGGGTGAACGATCCGACGTGTATCGAGGCCGCTGTCCATTTCCACCACCGAGAGTCCGCGTGTGTTCACTGATCGTATCGATTTCGCCGGTTGAACGACGTGAATGAAACCTGGTCACGGGGTCACGGCCGCGAGGTGACATCCCTGGCGACCCGGGTAAGCGGGGGGTCGAGCTGGAAAGGGGTCGAGCATGCAGCTGTCCTTCCTGCGCCCGCTCTACGACCGACCCGGGCCGTGGTGCTCGGTGTACCTGGACGCCTCCGCCGACACGGAGGACGCCCATCCCGCGCTGGACCTGCGCTGGCGTGCTCTCGAACGCAGCCTTGCCGAACAGGGCGCCGACGAGGCGAGCATCGCCGCGCTGGACCGGGTGATCCGGGGTCACGACCCGATGGTCGGGGACTACGGCCTCGCGGTCTTCGCCAGCCACGGCCGGGTGGTGCTCTCCGAGTACCTCTCCGCGCCGCCGCTGCGCGACCTGGCGAACTTCGGGCCGTTGCCGCACGTGATGCCGCTGCTCGCGCAGCGCGGCGAGCAGGTGGCCTGGGTACGGGTCCTGGCCGATCGCACCGGCGCCGACGCGATAGCGATCAGCGCCGGAGGGGTGCCCCGACGGGCGCACGTCTCCGGGCGGGACAGCTTCCCGCTGCGCCGCGTGCAGCCTGGCGGCTGGTCCCAGTCGCACCACCAGAGGGCCGCCATGGAGGCGTGGCACCACAACGCTGGCGACGTCACGGCGGCGACAGTCGAACTCGCCGAGAAGGTCGGCGCGGAGGTGGTGGTCGTCGCCGGTGACGTCCGCGCCACCGGGATGATCGCCGCCCAGATGCCTGAGCGCTGGCAGGACGCGATGGTGCGTACCGATGCCGGCTCGCGGGCCGGCGGGGCGGACCAGACGCTGCTGGACGACCTCACGGTGCAGACCATCGCCGAGGTCGCCGACCAGCGGATCACCGCCGCGCTGGACCGGTTCGGCGTGCAGGAGGACGTCGGCGCCGGCCTCGACGCCGTCGTCTCGGCCCTGCAACGCAACCAGGTCGACACGATGCTCATCGTGGACGACCCGTCGGCAAACGGTGAGCTGTGGATCGGCTCCGAGCCGACCGAGATCGCCGTCGACAGGGGCCAGCTCGCCGCCATGAGCGTGGACGACCCGCAGCGGGTACGCGCCGACGCGGCGCTGGTGCGGGCGCTTGTCGGCACCGACGCGGCGTTGACCGTGCTGGGCCCGGACGAGGCGCCCGACCTGACCGACGGCGTCGGCGCGGTCCTGCGGTACGTCGACGCGAGCACGCCGGGGCGGGGCAATGGCTGAGCGCCTTGTCGCCGACCTCCTTGTGGAGCGACTGCGCGCCTGGCGGGTGCCACGGGTGTTCGGCTATCCCGGCGCGGCGATAGCCCCGCTCGTCGACGCGCTCGACAACTCCGGCGGCGACCCGGCGTTCGTCCCGGCCCGGCACGAGGAGACGGCCTCGTTCATGGCCACCGGGCACGCCAAGTTCACCGGCGGCATCGGGGTCTGCCTGGCCACCCAGGGGCCGAGCGCTGTGCAGCTGCTCAACGGCCTGTACGACGCCAAGCTGGACAGCAAGCCGGTGGTGGCGATCGTCGGTGAGGACATCACCGGTCCGCTCGGCGGCGCGCACCAGCAGATCGGGTTGAGTCGACTGTTCGGTGACGTGTGCAACCAGTTCGTGCGGTACGCCCGCAGCCCGGAGGCTGTGGCGTCCCTGCTGGACCAGGCGTTCCGTACGGCGGCGGCGACCCGCAGCCCCACCTGTGTGGTGCTGCCCCGGCATCTGCAGGAGGCGGTGGTGCCCAAGCTGCAGTCGCTGGGCGCCGGCGTGATCACCGCGACGCCGGGGGAGCCGCTGGCCCGGGTGCTGCCGCACGAGGTGGACCTGGACGCCGCCGCGCAGGTGCTGGGCAGCGGTCAGCGCACAGCGATCCTTGTGGGTCAGGGTGGCCGGGGCGCGGCAGAGGAGATCATCGAGCTGGCCGACCGGCTGGGCGCGGGTGTGGCCACGTCGCTGCTGGGCAAGCCGGTCCTCGACGAGCGTCTGCCCTTCCACGCCGGGGTGCTCGGTGAGGTCGGCACCCCGGCCGCGGCGGAGCTGATGGGTGGCTGCGACACGCTGCTGCTCGTCGGCACGAACGACCCGTGGACCGACTACTTCCCGATGCCCGACCAGGTCCGCGCCGTGCAGATCGACATCGACGGCACCCGGATCGGCAGCCGCTATCCGGCGGATGTGCCGCTGGTCGGCGACGCCGCCGAGACGTTGCGCGCGCTGCTGGCCCGGGTACAGGGCCAGCCGAACCAGCAGTGGCGAGCGACGGTGCAGAGCGCTGTCGACAGATGGCGGGCCGATGCCGCCGACCGGGCCGCCCAGCCCGCCGAACCGATCAATCCGCAACTGGTGCTCCAGGAGCTGTCCAACCGGATCCCGCACGTCGGGTCGGTCGCTGTCGACGTCGGGTCGGTCCTGTTCTGGTACGCCCGGCACCTCGTCCTGCCGCCGGGGGTGAACGCGCAGTTGTGCGGCACGCTCGGCTCGATGGGCTGCGCCCTGCCGTACGCGGTGGCCGCCAAACTCGCCACGCCCGACAAGCCCGTCATCGCGCTTGTGGGTGACGGCGCCATGCAGCTCAACGGCCTCGCCGAGCTGATCACGGTGTCACACCACTGGCAGAAGTGGGCCGATCCACGGCTTGTGGTGCTGGTGCTCAACAACCGTGACCAGTCAGGCATGGGCGGTGGTCGACCGGCGTCACCCGACACGACGACCCGCCGCCCCGACGTGCCGTACGCCGGATGGGCCCGGCTGTTGGGGTTGCACGGCGTGCGGGTGGACCGACCGGAGTTGGTCGGCGCGGCCTGGGACGAGGCGTTGGCCGCGGACCGTCCGTGCGTACTCGAAGCGGTGGTCGACCCCGCTGTGGCGCTGGCCCCGCCGGAGCCGGCCTTCGCCGACCTGCGTGGCCTGTACGCCGAGGGGGAGCCGGCCCGGCGGATACGCGAGCAGGTGGAGCAGGCTGTGGCCGTGCAGGATGTCGTTTAGGCGCATCCGGCCAGGGCATCAGTAGCGGCCCTGATGATGCTGGAGGTCCCATGTCGGAGCCCGCCGACCGCCGTTACGGTCCTGCGTCTCTGCCGCAGCCGCGCGGCCCGCTGTCCGCCGCGGTGACCGGCGCTCTGCGGAGTACGCCGCACGACCTGCCGCCCACCCTGGGCGCCGACCTGGACCCGGCCGACGCGCTCACCGACGAGGACCTGCAACTGACGCTGTTCCTCTGCTACGAGCTGCATTACCGCGGCTGGCGCGGTGTGGACGAGGGCTGGGAGTGGCAGCCGACGCTGTTGGCCCTGCGGGCCCGCGCCGAGCGTCCCTTCGAGGCGGCGCTGCGCCGGCTGGTGGGCTCACCGCCGGTGCCGCCCGGCGGGGTGGCGGCAGGGCTGACCGAGCTGGTTGAGGCCGACGACGGGCCGCCGTTGGCCCGTACCTTGCAACGGCACGCCGACCTCGCCCAGTTCCGTGAGTTCGTCGCCCACCGCTCGGTGTACCACCTGCGCGAGGCGGACCCGCACAGCTGGGCGCTGCCCCGCCTCGGAGGGCCGGCCAAGGCCGCCCTCGTCGAGATCCAGACCGACGAGTACGGCAACGGCCGGCTGGAGCGGATGCACGCCGAGTTGTTCCGGCGCACCCTGGGACGGCTCGGAATGGACACCGACTACGGCGCCCACCTGGACGCGGTGCCCGCCGTGACGCTGGCGACGAACAACCTGATGTCGCTGTTCGGGTTGCACCGGCGGCTGCGGGGGGCGCTGCTCGGGCACCTCGCGGCCTTCGAGATGACGTCGTCGCTGCCCAACCGCCGGTACGGCAACGGGCTGCGCCGCCTCGGTCTGGACGAGGTGGCCACCCGCTTCTACGACGAGCACGTGGAGGCCGACGCGGTGCACGAGCAGATCGCCGCGCACGACCTGTGCGGCGGTCTCGTCCGGGCGGAGCCGGCGCTGTCCGGCGATGTGCTCTTCGGAGCGGCGGCGGCCCTCGCGGTGGACCGGCTGTTCGCCGGGCACCTGCTCGACAGTTGGGCTGCCGGCCGCAGTTCGCTGCGCTCACCCGCCCCGCCGCCTGCCGCCCTGGCCGCGCCGGCGTCCATCTCGCTCGCCGGGGCGGTCTCCGGTGCGCGGGCACTGCCGGCCGAGCCCGTCGTCGCCTGACAGCGCCCAGCCGGTGTCGCGGGCCGTCCCGGCACCTCCCTGCGGACATCACCTTCCTCCCGGCGCTCCGGCGGCGGGACGCGACCCTCGACGGTCAGCTCTCGCGGGCGGTGCCGGCACGGAAGTTGATCATCTTGTGGGTGCCGTCGCAGAACGGCTTGAGCGCCGACTTGCCGCACCGGCACAGCGCCACAGTGCCCCGGCGGGCGTCGATCCGCTCGCCGTCCGGGGTGACGAGCGCGAAGTCGCCACGGACCAGCAGCGGTCCGTCCTGGTACGGGGTGATCGTGGCGGCGGGCAACTCGCTGGCGTCGTCGGTGCTCATGGGCCCGGAAGTGCCCGCCCCGGCCGCGTCGAAACCGGTGCGGCGGCCCGGGACCCGATGGCCCTCGCAAGCCCGCGCTGCCGCCGTGGGGGTGATCGTCGGGCAACGCCACCGATGAGCGGCGCAGCCCGCCGACCTGTGGATTCGTGCCGCCGGGTGGGTGATGTGCCGTTTGAACCCCATCGGGACGGGAAGCCGGGCCGCGTGGTGAGCGAACGAGGCAAGGTGGAGCCGGTGCACACGGTGCGCAAGGGGCTCACGGCCAATGGTGCCGGTCTGGCCGGCGACCGGGTGGTGGCCGTGGGCAGCGCCGCCCGGGTCCTGGTCGCCGCCACCGCACGGGCGCTGCGCGGCGCGGACTGCGCGGATCTCGGGCAGGCCGGGCCGATGTCCCGCTTCCCGGGCGCCCCCGAGCCGGTACGCCGCGCGGTGGCCACCCGGGCCGCCGGCCGGGTCGTGCTCACCGACGGCCAGGTCGACGAGGTGGACGGGGCGCGGGTGGCGCGCTGGTTCGTCGACCAGTACCCGAGGGGGCAGTACCCGGGCGTGCTTCTCGGCGGCCCGCACGGCGCTGCGGCGCATCTCGCGGTGGCCCTCGGTGTGCCGTGGCTGCCGACGGGCTTCGAGATGACAGCGCAGTGGCCCGGCGGCGCCGTGGACCGCCCGGCCGAGGCACTGGAGCACGGTGGGGCGCTCGCTGCCCGGCTGCACGCCGGCAACCCGGACCTGCACCTGCGCCAGGTGCACTGCCCGGCCAGCCGAGGATCGTTGAGCGGGGTGACGGTGTCGCTGGCGGCGCGCTGGCGGACGCTGCCGGCCGCGTACACGCAGTTCCTCACCGACCGGTTGAGCGCGGGGGCCCCCGTCGTGCTGGTCCGCGACGCGCGGAGCTGGCCGGTGCTGGAGCGCGGTCCCGGCCACAGCTTCCAGGTCGGATGCCCGGCCAGCGGACTGGACCCGGTGGACTTCCACAGGGACAGTCACGCCCTGCGGCAGGTGCTGCGGTCCGTGGGCGGGGATGCCGCCCGGTGGGAGCCGCCGGAGGTGTCAGTGCCGTCCGGTGACGCCGAGCACGGCACGGACTCGGGTTTTGAGCTGGCCAGCAGGGACTGGGCCGCCCGCCACCAGCATCCGCTGCACCGGGTGCTGGTGCCACGACCGGCGGCGCTGAGCGCGGCGGTTGCCGACCTGTACCGGCGGTGGCTGCGCGGCGCCGGCAAGACCGGTGACCGGCTTGTGGTGGAGTGCGGCCGGTTGCTCGACCCGTGGCAGGTGGTGCGGGCGGGGCTGGTGCCGTACTGGTGCGAGAACGCCACCCGGCGCAGCGTGGACGAGGCGGAGTGGTGGTTGGCCGGCAGCGAGGCGTTCAGCTCGGTGGACGTGCTGCCCGAGCCGCCCGGGGTCCGCTCACCCGCCCTTGCCGGGCTGCCGCAGTGGCTGGCGGTGGCGGGCTTCGGCCGGCGGCGTCGTGCCCTGGACCGGACCGCCGCCCGGGGGTACCCGGTGACCTCGGTGCCCACCCGCCGGGCGACAGAGGTGCTGCGCGCCCAGCCGTACGACCTGCCCGTTCCGCCCCCGCT
Source organism: Micromonospora sp. NRRL B-16802 (assembly GCF_001279555.1). Taxonomy (NCBI): domain Bacteria; kingdom Bacillati; phylum Actinomycetota; class Actinomycetes; order Micromonosporales; family Micromonosporaceae; genus Micromonospora; species Micromonospora sp. NRRL B-16802. The sequence goes on from NZ_LGEB01000059.1 coordinate 49,639, forward strand.
GGGGGCCGCTGAGGCGCTCTCCGTGCTCCGCGACTGCGGCGGCCACCAGGGGTTGCTGGTCTCCTGAGGCGGAGCACGCCGAAACTTCCTCGCGAACCCGGGGTCCCGTGATTGAGTACCTACGGAGCGGGAACATCGCTGACTGCGACGGCCTGATTGCGCTGCGCAGAGGCGTTGTCGCCCGCTGGCATCCCAGTCACTGACCCACTTTCCGGCCCGGTGCGTGGCTCGACCACGCGCACGACCGGTTTCCCGATCCGGGCGGGGGACCTTCCTGAGGGAGGCGCGGATGTTCGGACAGACGAGCACGGGCACGACCAGCACCACTACCACCACGACCACACCACCGCCTACCGAGCGTGGTCTGGAGGACCTCGACTCGGCGGCACTGGCGTACGCGGCCCGGATCGAAGGGCTGCCGCCGGAGCGGCGGCAGGAGGCACGGGACGACCTGGTCCGCTTCGCGCTGCCGTTCGCCGGTCGGCTGGCCCGCCGGTACCGGGGGCGGGGAGAGCCGCTGGAGGACCTGGAGCAGGTGGCTCGCCTGGGGCTTGTCAACGCCGTCGACAGGTATGACCCGGAACGGGGCTCGTTCACCGCGTACGCGGCGATCACCATCGTCGGGGAGATCAAGCGGCACTTCCGGGACCGCACGTGGGGTGTGCACGTACCCCGGCGGTTGCGTGACCTGATCCTGGAGGTGGGGCAGGCGACGGCGGCGCTGACAAGCGAACTGTCCCGGGCGCCGTCTGTGGCCGAGCTGTCGGCCCGGCTGGAGACGCCGGAGGCGGAGATCCTCGCCGCGCTGGAGTCGGCGGCCGGCTACAGCCCGGCGTCGTTGAACGCGCCGGTGGGCGGGGAGAGCTCCGCTGAATTCGGTGACCTGGTCGGCGAGTCGGACAACGCGCTGGAATCGGTCGACGACCGGGTGACCGTCAGCGGGCTGCTGCACCGGCTGCCCTGGCGGGAGCGCCGCATCCTGGCCATGCGTTTCTACGGCAACCAGACCCAGGCGGAGATCGCCGCCCGGTTCGGCATCTCGCAGATGCACGTCTCCCGGCTGCTGTCGCGGGCGCTGACCTGGCTGCGGCAGGCGATGCTCGCCGACGCGCCGCCGCCCTGGCAGAACGGCGTGGCCGAGCCGGACCCGGGCAAGACCCGCATCTCGGTGAAACAGAACGGCGACCGGGTGGTCGTGGAGGTCGGCGGCGAGATCGATCGGGACGGCGCCGACCAGTTGCGCCGCGCGATGCTGGAGGCTGTCACCGGCCAGCCGAGCGAGGTCGTCGTCGATCTGGTCGGCGCGGGTGGCTTCGACGCCGGCGGGATCGCCGCGCTGATGGCCGGGCGGGACGCCGCGGAGCGCACCGGCGTGCCGCTGCGGCTGACCCGGGTGCAGCCGGCGGTACGCCGCTCGCTGACCGCCGCCGGTATGGCACCCGCCCGGGACTGACCGGGCGGCGGTCGCGACCGTATGCAACACGACGAGGGCCGACACCAGCGTGGTGTCGGCCCTCGTTCGCGTACCTGTGTCAGCGTTCCCCGGTCTCGCCGTCGCTGTGCGGGTGCCGCCACCGCTCGTGCGGCTTCGGCGCCGCGTCGGGATCCTCCGGCGCGTCGCTGTTCTCGAAGCTCGGGCGGCGGACGTCCTCGGGCTCCGGGACGTCCACCGGCCGGGCGCCCGACTCCCGCGCCGGCTGGTACGCGGCTGCCTCGGCGGCACCGTGCGCGCCTTCGGAGGCGGGCGACTCCGGCGCGTGGTGTTCGAGGTGCATCTCGTCGGCCAGGTGCTGCGGCGGTTTGGTGGTGCGCTGGGGCAGGTCGCGGCCCAGGTCGGAGACGAACGGGCCGTACTTCAGGTCGAACGCCGGCCGCTCGGAGCGGATCCGGGGCATCCGGTCGAAGTTGCGCAGCGGCGGCGGGCAGGTGGTGGCCCATTCCAGGGAGTTGCCGAACCCCCACGGGTCGTCAACCGTCACCATCGCCCCGTAGCGCCAGGACTTCCACGCGTTGTAGATGAAGAACAGCGTGGACAGGCCGAGGACGAAGGCGAAGATGCTGGAGATCGTGTTGAGCGTGGTGAAGCCGTCGGTGGGCAGGTAGTCGGCGTACCGGCGGGGCATCCCCTCGTTGCCCAGCCAGTGTTGCACCAGGAAGGTGCCGTGGAAGCCGATGAACATCGTCCAGAAGTGCGCCTTGCCGAGTCGCTCGTCGAGCAGCCGGCCGGTCATCTTCGGCCACCAGAAGTAGTAGCCGCCGAACAGGGCGAACACCACGGTGCCGAAGAGCACGTAGTGGAAGTGCGCCACGACGAAGTAGCTGTCGTGGGTGTGCCAGTCGGCAGGCGGGCTGGCCAGCAGCACCCCGGTGAGCCCGCCGAGCAGGAACGTGACAAGGAAGCCGACTGCGAACAGCATCGGTGTCTCGAAGGTGAGCTGGCCCTTCCACATGGTGCCGATCCAGTTGAAGAACTTCACGCCGGTGGGCACCGCGATCAGATAACTGAGGATGCTGAAGAACGGCAGCAGCACCTGGCCGGTGGCGAACATGTGGTGCGCCCACACCGTCATGGACAGCACGGTGATCGCGGCGGTCGCCAGCACCAGCCCGGTGTAGCCGAAGATCGGCTTGCGCGAGAACACCGGGATGATCTCGGTGATGATGCCGAAGAACGGCAACGCGATGATGTACACCTCGGGATGGCCGAAGAACCAGAACAGGTGTTGCCAGAGCATCGGGCCGCCGGTGGCCGCGTCGTAGACGTGCGCGTTGAGCAGCCGGTCGGCCGATAGCCCCAGCAGCGCGGCGGCCAGCAGGGGGAAGACCAGGATCACCAGCAGGCTGGTGAACAGCATGTTCCAGGTGAAGATCGGCATCCGGAACATCGTCATCCCGGGCGCGCGCAGGGTCAGGATCGTGGTGATCAGGTTGACCGCGCCGAGGATGGTGCCCAGGCCGGAGACGACAAGGCCGAGGACCCACATGTTCGCGCCCACGCCGGGGCTGTTCGAGGCGTCGCTGAGCGGGGTGTACGCCGTCCAGCCGAAGTCCGCCGAACCCTGCGGCGTGAGGAACCCGCCGATGACCATGAGGCCGCCGAACAGGTACAACCAGTACGCCAGCGCGTTGAGTCGGGGGAACGACACGTCGGGCGCGCCGATCTGGATCGGCACGATGTAGTTGGCGAACCCGAAGGCCGCCGGGGTGGCGAACAGCAGCAGCATCACCGCGCCGTGCGAGGTGAAGAGCTGGTTGTACTGCTCGGCCGAGAGGATCTGCATCCCCGGGCGGGCCAGCTCGGCCCGGATCAACATCGCCTCCAGCCCGGCCACCAGGAAGAACGCAAACGAGGTCAGCAGGTACAGGATGCCGATCTGCTTGTGGTCGGTGGTGCCGAGAAACCTGATCAGAGAGTTGCCGGGGACCGGTGCCCGTACCGCTCCGGGGAAGCCCCCGAAGCGGGCCGGTGCAAGGATCGCCGGGCCCCGATCTCGACCGGGTTCCGTGGTTACCCGCTTGGGCATGGCATTCTCACCCCGTCGTGACGGCAGAAAGGACGGGCGTACCTACCCGACCCTCCCACCATAAAACCAGGCGAGAGCGGTAATTTCGGTCAGATCGCCGGTACCGGTGGAAGCACCCCGAACCGTCAGGTCGCGGGCAGCATCGCCCAGACGGCCTTGCCCTGGCCCGCCGGCACGCTGCCCCACCGCTGCGCCAGCTCCCGGACCAGCATCAGCCCACGACCACCCTCGGCCCGCAGGTTGGCCTCGGCGGGCCGGGCCGGCGCGCCGCTGCCGTCCACCACTGCCAGATGCAGGTACTGCCGGCGCAGGGTCACCGTCACCTGCATGGGCGTGCCCGCGTGCCGCACGACGTTGCCGACAAGCTCGCTGAGCACCAGGGCGGCCGGACCGGCGGCGTTCGGCAGGTTCCACCGGGTGCACGCGTCGCCCACCAGCTCCCGGGCCCGCCGGCAGGCCTCGGCCACCGGCTCGAACCGGGCCCGGACCCGGAACGGCGTGGCCGCGCCCGCGATCCGGGTGGCCTCCGCGCAGTCCGCTGACACCGGCACGACACGGCACGTCGTCGACTCCGCCAGCCAGCGGGCGGCGACCGGCGGCGGAGCGCAGAGCACCACAGGCACGGCAGGCCACTCCTCGGCCCGCCGGGCCGTCGCCGCGAAGACCGACAGCGCCAACCGATCCCGTACGGCGACGTCGGTGAGGTCGACCACCAGCGCCTCCGGCTGGGTGGCCAGCGCATCGCCCAGCGCCTGGTGAACGGTGCGCATCGTGCCCAGATCCAGCGGACCGCTGAGCCGAACCACCGCCACCGGCGCCGCGTCACGCACCTCGCAGACGATCCGGTCGGACATGGAACCTCGCTTCGGCTGGTGTGTCGGGATCTGCGAACTACCCGACGTCGAGCCGCACCAAACCGGCCCGCCACGCGCCGCTGCCGCCGACGGCGGACACGCCCTCGGCGGCAGCGACTGGTGCGGGCAGGTCAGACGGGTTGCAGGCGCGGCGCGCTGGCCAGCTCCCGGACCCGCTCGTACAGCTCGACGTAGCGCTGGGCCATCACCGCAGGCGTGAACCGCTGCGCGGCAACCCGGCGGCACTCGTCGGCGTCGAGAAGGTCGGCGGCCAGGACGAGATCGGCCAACTCCTCCTCGTCGGCGGTGAGCAGCCCGGTGCGGCCGTGCTCGATCAGTTCCGGCAGGCAGCCCCGCGCGGTCGCCACCACGGGTGTGCCCAGGGCGAGCGACTCGACCACCGCCGTACCGCCCGGCTCCTCCCAGCGCAGCGGAAACAGCGACGCACGGGCGCTGGCGAGCAGGTCGTCGCGTTCCTGACCGGCCACCGTGCCGACCCAGCGGACCAGATCACCGTCGACGTGCGGGGCCACCTCGTCGAGGAAGAACCGCACGTCCGGGTTCTGTCGGGCCTCGTCGCCGGCCGCCGCCAGATCGGCCGGGCGATGGTACGGGCCGACCGGCCCCGCCAGCACCAGCGGGAAACCGACCCGCTGCGCGAGCCGGGCGCCCACGTCCTGCCCCTTGCCCGGATTGATCCGGCCCAGGATGAGCAGGTGCTCGCCCTTGTCGGGTCGCTGCCGGCGGTCGGCGTCCACGGCCAGCGGGGTGGACAGGTGCACGTGACCCACCGAGTGCTCGCGCAGCGCCAGTGGGGCGCGGGCCAGCTGGGAGGCGGAGACGCCGTTGACCCGGACCCGGTCGCCGCCGTCCAGGCTTCCGTACAGGTCGGGGTGCTTGGCGAGATCCCAGTGCAGTGTGTGCAGGGTCGGCGGCCCGGACGGCCCCATCGCCGCGAGGGTGGCCAGCCCCACCGCCTCCACGTGGTCGTGCACCAGGTCGATGTCGTCGCGTGCGTGCAGCTCCCGGACCACCCCGGCAAGGTGCGCCTGGGCGATCCCGCAAACCTGGTTGTACGGCCGTTGCAACGACGCGAACTGCCCGTCGGCGAAGACCGACACCTTCTCGTCCACCGGCAGGGTGCTGCTCTGCACCGAGGCGAGGACCACGCGTACGCCGAGTCGGCGCAGCTCGGGCACCAGGGTGGCGATCACGTTCTCGATGCCGCCGTAGCCCGGTGGGGGCACCGACAGCCACGGGCCGGCGTTCATCAGCACGGTGAGGCTCATCGGATTCCGCCCTTCGGTAAGGCGGCGCTCCCACGCCGCGCGGTCGTGCTCACGGTGCCGTTGGTTCGCGCCTGCGGGGCTCGCAAGATCGGCTCACTTTTCGCGCTCACGCGGCGGCCACCCGTCGACGCGGCACCCGGTGACGCAGCTCCGCCAGCGGCGGGCGCTCCTCGATGGACACGTCGCTGACCACGATCTCGCGGTCCAGGTTCGGCAGGGTGTCCGATCCGCCCCGACGGAACTGCGTCAACAGGGCCTCCGGCACCGTGTCGGGCGCCGCCCAGCCGCGCCGCTGCAACCGCGACCAGGCGGTCAGCATGATCTGGGCGGACATTCGGCCGAGGGCTGCCGTGTCCTGGTGGCGGTGCTTGCGTTCGCCCAGGTCGACCTGCGCCAACGCGTCCAGGCCGACAAGGTCCAGCAGGTCGATCAGCATGGCCGTCTCCACCCCGTACCCGGAGACGAACGGCACCCGGGCCAGCACGTCGCGGCGGCCGGCGTACTCACCGGCGAGCGGCTGCACGAAGCCGGCCAGCTCGGGCCAGAAGAGGTTGAGCAGCGGGCGGGCCATCAACTCGGTCACCCGGCCCCCGCCGTCGGGCTCCACGCTTGCCGTGCCCACCAGGGGCCGGTGGTAGAAGCCCTTCACGAAATCGACCGACGGGTCGGTGAGCAACGGGCCGAGCAGCCCGCTCACGAAGTGCGGTCGGAACTCCCGTAGGTCGGCGTCGATGAACGCCACCACGTCCCCTTCGGCGGCGGCGAGCCCGGCCCAGAGGGCGTCGCCCTTGCCGGTGAGCCGGGGCAGCCCGCGGGTCATCACGTCCTGGCTGACCACCTCCGCGCCGGCGGCCCGGGCCACCTGAGCGGTGCGGTCGGTCGACCGCGAATCCACAACGATCAGTTCGTCGACCAGGGCGACCCGGTCCATCAGGTGCTCGCGGATGGTGGACACGATCGCTCCGACCGTGGCCTCCTCGTTGCGCGCCGGCAGCACCACGCTGACCCGGCTCTCCCCCTTGGCGCGCAGCAGCCGGCGCGCCGGCCAGTCCGCTGCCGAGGTCGTCCGGTACGTGGCCCACGCCTCCACCACCGGTGACACGGTCGTATCCCGCACGGGCACCCCCTTTGTTCGTGCGTGGAATAGCGACAGTGCTTCTTCCCACTCGCCACCACGCGCTAACCGTTTCCGGAGCAACAGCTTGATCACGGTGGTGACATTGTCGCGTTCCCGGTGCATGAACGTTTGATTGCGCACACCCCAGGGGACTGCTCCCATCGAAGGAGAAACGTTCTCGAAAGAGGTTGTTGAATGCGGAAATGCCGGGTGGGTCTGATCGGCGCTGGCGGAGTGGCACAGCGCCATGCCCGCGTGCTGTCCGGGTTCGACGATGTCGAACTCATCGGGGTGACCGACGTGCTGCCGGATGCGGCGTCGGCGCTGGCCGCGCAGCACGGCGGGCGGGTCCACCGCGACGTCGCCGAGCTGCTGGCCGCCGCGCCGGACGCGGTGTACGTCTGCGTGCCGCCGTTCGCGCACGGCCCCGCCGAGGAGGCGGTGATCGACGCCGGCGTGCCGATGTTCGTGGAGAAGCCCGTCGCCGTCGACCTGGTCACCGCCGAGCGCATCGCCGACCTCGTCGCCCGACGTGGGCTGCGTACCGCCGTCGGGCACCACTGGCGTTACCTGGGCGTGGTCGACAAGGCCCGCGAGCTGCTCGCCGAGCGTCCCGTTCGGATGGTCAGCGGCGCCTGGCTGGACAAGGTTCCGCCGGTTGCCTGGTGGTCGGTGCGGGACCGCTCCGGCGGCCCGGTCGTCGAGCAGGCCGCGCACGTGCTGGACCTCATCCGGGTGCTGGCCGGCGAGGTCACCGAGGTCACGGCGTACGGCAACGGCACGCCCCCGCCCGTCGACGGCGCCGACATCGACTCGGTGACCACCGCCGCGCTGCGCTTCGCCGACGGCGCGGTCGGCACCCTCAGCGCGGCCTGCGTGCTGGGCTGGAAGCACCGGGCCGGGCTGGAGATCCTCGCCGACGGGCTGGCCCTGTCGCTCACCGAGGACGGCCTGTCGATCCGTGACGCCGACGGCGAACGGCACCTGCCCGCCGATCCGGAAGCCGCCCGGGTGGCCGTGGACCGCGCCTTCGTCGACGCGGTACGCGGAATCGGCGACGACGTCCGCGTCCCGTACGCCGAGGCCCTTGGCACCCAGCGTCTGGCCCTCGCGGTGGCCGACTCGGCGCGGACCGGAGCGACGGTACGGCTCACCGCGCCCGCCGATTCGCCGCTGCTCACCACGGGGGTGACGGTCGATGCGTGAGCGGGTCGTCACGGTCAGCGCGCCGGGCCGGGTGGAGATCGTCGAGCAGGAGGCGGCGGAGCTGCGCCCGGGCACGTTCCGCGTCGAGACCCTGTTCAGTGGAGTCTCCGCCGGTACCGAGCTGAGCTATGTCAAGGGCACCAACCCGTACCTGCACGTCACCTGGAACGCCGACCTCGGCCTGTTCCAGCCGGGCGAGGCGAGCACCCCGTACCCGGTGACCCGCCTGGGCTACATGCAGGTCGGCCGCGTGGTGGAGAGCGCCACCCCGGCGGTCGCCGTGGGCACTGTCGGCGCCATGACGTACGGGCACCGCACCGGCTGGCTCGCCGACCCGGTCGCCGAACGGTTCGTGGCGCTGCCCGACGACCTCGACCCGTTGCTCGGCGTGTACGTCGCCCACATGGGCCCGATCTGCGCCAATGGCCTGCTGCACGCCGCCGCCGACCTGCACGGCTCCGACGTGCGGTCACTCGGCGACGGCGTACGCGGCCGGCGGGTCGCCGTGATCGGCGCCGGCGTGGTGGGGCTGCTCACCGCCCTGCTGGCCCGGCGGCACGGCGCCGCTTCCGTGGTGGTCCTCGACCCCACCGAGCAGCGCCGACAGGTCGCCGAGGCACTCGGACTGGAAACCCTCGACCCGGAGGCCGACGACCCGGCGGTGGTCCTCAAGACCCGGTGGGCACACACCGCCGGTGACCGGGGCGCCGACGTGGTGTTCCAGTGCCGGGGCCAGGCGTGGGCGTTGCAGCTCGCGCTGCGGCTGCTGCGCCCCCAGGGCACCGTGATCGACCTGGCCTTCTACCAGGGCGGCGCGGACGCAGTCCGTCTCGGCGAGGAGTTCCACCACAACGGGCTGGCGCTGCGCTGCGCCCAGATCGGCAGGGTGCCGCGCGGCCTCGCGCCCACCTGGGACCGGGAGCGGCTGTCGGCCGAGACCATCGACCTGCTGCGGGCGTACGGGGACGCCATCGGTAAGCACCTGGTCTCGGCGGTGGTGCCGTTCGACGACGCGGCCACCCTGCTCACCGACCTGGCCGAACGCCGCCGCCAGGAGTTGCAGGTGGTGCTGGCCGTGTGACCCGTCGCCGCGGCGCGCTGTTCGGGTGCGTCGGCGGGCTACCGTTTCCGGAATGAGCACCCCGAAGGACGGCAGCACCTCGAAGGACCGTCCCGTCGGTCTGACCGCCCTGCTGCCGTACCTGCGGGAACACCGCGGCACCCTCGTCGTGGTGGGCCTGTTGTCGCTGGCCGGCGCCGGGGCGTCGCTGACCCAGCCGCTGCTCACCCGGTCGGTGCTCGACCGGGTCACCGACGGCCAGGGCGTGTCAGGGCTGGTAGCGGTGCTTGTCGTGCTGGTGCTGCTCGGCGCGGCCATCGGCGGGCTGCGCAACTACCTGCTGCAACGCACCGCCGAAGGGTTGGTGCTGACCACCCGCCGGCGGCTGGCCGCGCATCTGCTGCGACTGCCCATCACCGAGTACGACAGCCGGCGCACCGGTGACCTGCTCTCCCGGGTGGGCTCGGACACCACACTGCTGCGGGCGGTGGTCACCTCCGGGCTCTTCGAGACGGTCACCGGTGCGGTGATGGTGGTCGGCGCCGGCACCGCGATGGTGCTTCTCGACCCGCTGCTGTTCGGCGTCACGCTGCTCGGGGTCGGGCTGGGGCTGGGCTTCGCGGCCACCTTCGCCCGCCGGGTGCGGGCGCTGGCCCGCGCCGCCCAGGAGCGGGTCGGCGAGATGACCTCGGCGGTCGAGCGGGCCATCTCGGCGGCCCGCACCATCCGTGCCAGCCGGGCCGAGGCCCGGGAGACGGAGACCGTCGCCGGCAGCGCCCGGGAGGCGTACTCGGCGGGGCTGCGCGTGGCCCGGGTGCAGGCGGTGGTCGGCCCGATCGGCGCGATCACCGTGCAGGGGGCCTTCCTGCTGGTGCTCGGCATCGGCGGGGCGCGGGTGGCCGCCGGCGCGATCACCGTGGGCGACCTGGTCGCCTTCGTCATGTACCTGTTCTTCCTGGCCCTGCCGCTCGCCCAGGTGTTGAACGCGTACACCCAGTTGCAGAGCGGCCTGGGTGCGCTGCAACGGATCGAGGAGATCCTCGCCGTGCCCGCCGAGGGCGCGGCGGACCGGCCGACGTCCGGAGGCGCCACGGCGACCCCGCGCCAGCCCGCCCCGATGATCGAGTTCGACCGGGTGGGGTTCGGTTACCCGGGGGGCCAGGAGGTCCTGCACGACGTCAGCTTCGCGGTGCCCGCCGGCACCCGTACCGCGCTTGTCGGCCCCTCCGGCGCCGGCAAGTCGACGCTGCTCGCCCTCGTCGAACGCTTCTACGAGGTGAGCGCCGGCGCGGTCCGCATCGACGGCACCGACGTGCGGGAACTGGCCCGCGACGTGCTGCGGGCGCGGCTCGGCTATGTCGAGCAGGAGGCGCCGGTGCTCGCCGGCACGCTCCGGGAGAACCTGCTGATCACCACCCCGGACGCCACCGACGAGCGGCTGCACCAGGTCCTCGACGAGGTCAACCTGAGCCACCTGGCGAACCGCACCCCGCAGGGCCTGGACGTGCAGGTGGGGGAGGGCGGGGTACTGCTCTCCGGAGGCGAACGGCAGCGGCTGGCCATCGGCCGAGCGCTGCTTGCGAGCCCCCCGGTGCTGCTGCTGGACGAGCCGACGAGCAACCTCGACGCGCGCAACGAGGCAGCCCTGCGCCGCGCCATCGACGCGGTGGCCGTCCGTCGGACCCTGCTGATCGTGGCGCACCGGCTCGCCACGGTGGTCGACGCCGACCAGATCGTCGTCCTCGACGGCGGCCGTGTGAGCGCCGTGGGCACCCACGCCGAACTGACCGCCACCGACCCTCTGTACAGGGAGTTGGCCACCCACCAACTGCTGGTCGGCTGATCCGCGGGCGTTCCGTACCGACATGCCGGCAGATGACCGACCGGCCGGGCCGCAGAAGGCGGCTCGAATCGCGTACCGTTGCCGCTCATGGGTGTGTCGCAACGGTTCAAGAGCAAGTTCCGGCGGTTCCTGCAGCGCCCCGGTCACACCGTGGATCTTGCTCCGCTGGAGAAGCTGCTGCCGGCGATCGCGGCGCGCGAGGATGACCTCGTCGCGCTCGACGACGCCGAGCTGACCGAGGCCGCCGGCGTCGCCGCCGGGTACGAGGAGATCTGCGCCGTCGGCCGCGAGGCCGCCCGCCGGGGCCTCGACCAGCGGCCGTACGACGTGCAGCTGCTCGGCGCGATGTCGCTGCTGTCCGGCAAGGTCGCCGAAATGGCCACCGGTGAGGGCAAGACCCTGACCGCCACGATCGCCGCGTACGGGCACGTCCGGCTCGGCAACGGGCCGGTGCACGTGCTCACCGTCAACGACTACCTGGCCCGCCGCGACGCCCAGTGGATGCAACCCGTCTACACACTGCTCGGCCTCACCGTGGGCTGGGTCAACGAGGCGTCCACCCCGCAGGAGCGGCGCGACGCCTACTCGTGCGACGTCACGTACGTCTCGGTCAGCGAGGCGGGCTTCGACTACCTGCGCGACCAGTTGGTCACCGACGTGGCCGACCGGGTGCAGCCGGCACTGACCACCGCGATCGTGGACGAGGCCGACTCGATCCTCATCGACGAGGCGCGGGTGCCGATGGTCCTCGCCGGCGCCGTACCCGGCGAGCAGGACCCGGTGCACGCCGCCGCCGCGCTGGTCCGCGGCCTGCGCAAGGACCGGCACTACACGGTCGCGGAGGACGGGCGCAACGTCGCCTTCACCACCACCGGCCTGGCCGCCGTCGAGGCCAAGCTCGGCATCGACCTGTACGACGAGGAGCACGTCGCGCAGCTCTCCGCGGTCAACGTGGCGCTGCACGCGCACGCCCTGCTGTACCGCGACGTGGACTACATCGTCCGGGACGGCTCGGTCGAGCTGATCGACGAGATGCGCGGCCGGGTGGCCCAGCGCCGCCGCTGGCCGGACGGGTTGCAGGCGGCCGTCGAGGCCAAGGAGGGCCTGGACGCAACCGCCGAAGGTGAGGTGCTCGGCACCATCGCCGTGCAGGCGTACATCGCGCTCTACCCCAAGGTGTGCGGCATGACCGCCACGGCGGTGCTTGTCGGCGACCAGCTGCGGGAGTTCTTCGGCCTTGAGGTCGCGGTCATCCCGCCGAACACCCCGTGTGTCCGCGAGGACGAGCCGGACCGCATCTACGCCACCCGCGCCGAGAAGGACGAGGCGCTGATCGACGAGATCCAGCGCTGGCACGCCAAGGGCCGGCCGGTGCTTGTCGGCACGCTGGACGTCAAGGAGTCCGAAGGGTTGGCCGCCGGGCTCAACGCCGCCGGTGTGCCCTGCGTGGTGCTCAACGCCAAGAACGACGACGAGGAAGCGGCGATCATCGCCGAGGCCGGCGCGTACGGCGCGGTGACCGTCTCCACCCAGATGGCCGGTCGGGGCGTCGACATCCGGCTCGGCGGCAGCGACCAGGCCGACCAGGAGCGGGTGGCCGAGCTCGGTGGGCTCTACGTGATCGGCAGCGGCCGGCACGACAGCCGCCGGGTCGACGACCAGCTGCGCGGCCGCGCCGGCCGTCAGGGCGACCCCGGTGGCTCGGTCTTCTTCGTCAGCCTGGAGGACGACCTGGTCGTGCGGCACGCCGCCGACTCGGTGCCGGCCTCGCCCCGGATGAACGCGGACGGGCTCGTCACCGACGAGCAGGTGGACTACGCCGTCGAGCACGCCCAGCGGGTCGCCGAAGGTGTCAACCACGAGATCCACCGCAACACCTGGCGCTACAGCGTGGTGATCGAGCAGCAGCGCAAGGCCCTCGCCGAGCGCCGGGAGCGCCTGCTCACCAGCGACGTGGCCGCGCTGATGCTGCTGGACAAGATGCCCGAGAAGGCCAGCGAGATGGACGAGGACCTGCTCGCCCGCGCCGCCCGGTCCATCGCGCTCTACCACCTGGACCGGCTGTGGGCCGAGCACCTGGCCGAGCTGTCCGAGGTCCGCGAAGGTGTGCACCTGCGCGCGCTGGGCCGGCTCGACCCGCTCGACGAGTTCCACCGGGCGGCCGTACCGGCGTTCAACAACCTCGTGCCGGAGATCGAAGCCCGTACCCTCGCCACATTCGAGGAGACCGAATTCGACGAGGACTGGGAGCCCGAGGAGAGCACCCTGGTCCGGCCGACCGCCACCTGGACGTACCTGGTGCACGACAACCCGTTCGGCTCCGAGCTGGACCGGCTCATTGCCTCGGTGGGACGGCGGCTCAGCGGCGCCCCCCGCTGACTCGGCCTGCCTTCCCCGCCCATCGCCCGTAGGGGGCCCCGGTCGCGCTTTCGTGTGCCGGTCGGGGTTCCGCTGCGGGTCGTCGCGGCGCGTCTGCCTGGCGTCCGAGGCTGTGGCCGTACGTCATCGGGTTTCGGTCGTGCGCCCGCAGGGCGGTCGGCGTTGTGGCCGTGACGGCCGCCGGGTTACTGTCGTGCCCTTTGTTTGGGATTCGGGGTTGCGGCTCGTGCGTTGCGCGTTCAGGTCTTCGCGGCACGTCCGGCGTGCCGGGCAGGCCCCGGGTTCGCCGTTTCGATCCCGGTTTGCGAGGGTAGTAGGGCGGGTCGGTCAAGTCGGAAGAGAGCAGACGATGGCACACGTGACGACGTCGGCGGGACGCACGCGAGGGCGCACGAGGGCAGTGCGCCGGTGAACCTGGACACGCGGGAACCGGTGGTCGAACGGCTCGGCGTGTTGGAGACGGCCGCGCTGCTGCGGGAACTGACCGCCGGCCTCATCGCGCTGACCGATTTCGATGAGGCCCTGCTGGCGCTGGTCCGGGTCACGCGGGATGCGGTGGCGGGGGTCCGCTGGTGTGGGTTCACCGCGCTGCGGGCCGGCGAGCCGGCCGGTGTGGCCGCCTCCGACGAGCGGATGGCCGGCCTCGACGACCTGCGACACGGGCCCGACTCGCCGGCCATGAGCGCTATCCAGCGCCGCGAGATGATCCTCGCCGCCGACCTGGCCGCCGAGGCGCGCTGGCCGGCCTGGACCGCACGTGCCCGTGACCTCGGCGTACGCGGCGTCATCTCCGCACCTGTCGACATCGACGACCAGGTGATCGGGGCCATCAACCTGTACGCCGGCGCCCCGGACGTGCTCACCCCGCAGCACCAGTTGACAGCGATGCTGCTCGCCGAACACGCTGGCCTGCTGCTTGCCGCCGTACGCGACCGGGGTCGGCAGCAGGTGCTCGCCGACGAGCGGGACGCCAAGCTTCTGCTTAACGGGGTGGTGGGACAGGCCGTGGGTGTGATCATGACGCAGCGCGGCTGCCCGCCGGCCGAGGCCCTCGGTGTGTTGCGTGCCGCCGCCTCGTCGCTGGACATCCCGCTGCGCCAGGTGGCGGAACGTCTCGTCCGCACGGTTTCCCGTCCCCGCGAGAGCTGACCGCCAAGCGTCCGCCGCGTAGGCGGGCGCTCGCTGAGCGCCTGCCGCGCCCGCCGCACGCGCCCATGATCGACTCGGGTTCCATGAAATCGGGGTGTCCTTGCGATGTGGACACCCCGATTTCCAGGAAATCGAGTCGATCAATGTGTGGGGTGGGCGTGCCCGTTGTCCCGGTCGGTGGTGAGCGGGGCGGAATCGTTTCACAATCGGATGACCCGGGTAGCACTCTGAATTCCTGAGCTGCACAAACCTGGGGAGGACCGATGCAGAGCCGGCTGCGGGTGCAGGGGCATCCGATCCAACCGATGCTTGTGACGTTCCCGATGGGGCTCTTTGTCAGCGCCGCCGTCTTCGATTTCACCGACGTCATCGGAGGGCCTGCGTTCCTCGGTGAGGTCGGCTACTGGACCGGCGTCGCCGCGCTTGTCGCCGCCGCGCTCACCGTGGTGGCCGGCATGATCGACCTGTGGGACGTGCCGGGCGACCGTACCCGTCGTACCGCTATCGCCTTCAACCTGGCCAACACGGCGATGGCCGGCATGTTCCTGGTCGCCTGCCTGGTCCGGGCACAGTCTCCGCAGCGCGGCGCGTCGGTCGCGATCCTGATCGCCGAACTGGTCGCCCTGGCCATCGGCGGGGTCGGTGTGCACCTGGGCGCGCGGCTCATGCGCCAGTTCGACGCGGGCCGGACCGAGGCCGGCAGCTTCGACGCGCTCGCCGGTTCCACCGTGGAGATCGTCCCCCCTCGCTCCTGACCGCCCCACCACAACCAGGCCCGACCCGACGGGCCGCCTCCGGCACGACAGCGCCGTCGCCTGCTTGGTCCGGCCCTGTTCGGCTCGCCCGGTCCGGCCGGCCCTGTTCGGCTCGCCCGGTCCGGCCGGCCCTGTTCGGCTCGCCCGGTCCGGCCGGCCCTGTTCGGCTCGCCCGGCCGGGCTGGCTCCGGTCAGCTCGGGTAGGGCCGGCTGGATCGGTCCGGTGACCCGCCTCGGCTTAGTTCGGTGCGCCCCCAGTCTGGTGAGGCTCGGCCCGGTCCTGCCTGGTCCTGCCCGTCTGGGCCCGGCTCTGTCAGGCTCGGTTCGGACCAGCGGGTGCGGTGCGGCTGGATGGTGTGAGGTTGGTGGGGCGGGTCAGCCGGAGGCAAATGGCTTGCCGGTCGGGACGCCATCCGGCGAGGCTGACCGCCATGAACGACGCCCGCGAGGTCGAGGATCTGATCGCCGAAGCCGCCGCCGCGCCGGTCGACGGCTGGGGTTTCGACTGGCTGGCCGGCCGGGCCACCGAGGAGCGGCCGCCCTGGCGGTACGCGCGGCTGGTCGCCGACCACATGACCCGAGCTGACGCCGCGCTGGACGTGGACACCGGCGGAGGTGAGGTGCTCGCCGAGGTGCCACGTCCCCCGAAGGTGCTGGTGGCCACCGAGGCGTGGCCGCCGAACGTCAGGGTGGCCCGCCGGACACTGCGGCGGGTCGGCGCGACGGTGGTGGCCGTCGCCCCGGAGTCGGCGCTGCCGTTTCGTGACGGTTCCTTCGACCTGGTGGTGAGCCGGCATCCGGTACGCACCGACTGGGTGGAGACGGCGCGGGTGCTGCGCCCGGGTGGGACGTACCTGTCGCAGCAGATCGGGCCGGGCACCATGCGGGAGCTGAGCGAGGCGATCCTCGGCCCGTTGCCAGCGCCGGCATCGCGGCACCCCGAGCAGGCGGCGGCCGACGCTGAGGCCGCCGGGTTGCGGGTGATCGACCTGCGGCGGGCCAGGCTGCGTGCGGTCTTCTTCGACATCGGCGCGGTGGTCTGGTTTCTCCGCAAGGTGATCTGGACGGTGCCCGGCTTCACGGTGCAGGCCCACCGTCCCGCGCTGCTGGCCCTGCATCGCCGCATCACCACCGACGGCTCCTTCGTGGCCCACGCTGAACGTTTCCTCATCGAAGCGACCCGCCCCTGACCCCCACACCGTCGATCATGGAGTTGTGGTGCCTGACAAAAGCGGCGCACCAGGACACGCCGCCCACCACAACTCCATGATCGACGGGGGCGGGGCGGGGTGGGGGGAGGCAGGATGGGGGCGAGGGCGAGGCGGGGCACAGCGAGGCGGGACGGCGCAGCGCGGGTCGACCGGGGCGGGGTGCGGCGGCCCTGGCCTGCTCGGCTTGGCGGACGGGCTAGTGGGGGTGGGACTTGTGGTGGGTTGCCAGGACGTCGGTGCCGAAGTCACTCGCGGGCCGGCGGAGCACAGTGTGCGCGTGGTTGCCGTCGTCGCTCGTGTTGTCGTACTCGATGAGTAGGTCGTCGCCCTGCACCCGGTAGTAATGGCGCTGGCCCGGTCGGGTCGGGCCGGCCCAGGCGAAGTGCAGTTGGCCGGCGTCGAGGCGGGCCGCTTCCGTGGCGGCCAGTTCGGGCGGCAGCCGGTCAAGGTAGAGCGCGACGACCTGGTGCAGCAGCGCGCGTCCGGTGGGGCCGAGCCGGTCGGCAGGTACGCCGAGTGGTTCCAGTGGGCCGTCGACGCGGGGGCGGGTGGCGCTGATGATGTCCGCCGGAGCCTCGTCGGCGATGATCGCGGCGGCCCGTTCGGTCGGTCCGAGCGCGTCGAGGAGGGCGCGGGCGAGGTCTTCCTCGACTCCGAGCGGTCGGGAGACGGGGCGCCCGGCGTAGCGGACGGCGGCCGGGTTCGCGCCGAAGAAGATCGGGGCGGGGGAGACCTGGTCGTCCACAACGGTCATTGTCACCGACAGGTGGTGGCCTTCCAGCCGCCACGCCCACCGGTCGTCGCGTGCCGGATCACCGAAGACTGCCACCCAGTAGTCGCCGCTGTGTCGCCCGCGTCGCCATCCCTCGGCCCGGTCGAGGACCTCCTCCAGCGCGATGATCGCCATCGCCTGGGCGTACGCCGAGGGGCTGAGCGCGGTGGCCAGGAGCCGGTGCGCGGCCTTGCGCCCGGCGGTGTCCAGGTCGGCGAGGCTGACGCCGGGGCGGGGGCGCGGCCGGTACTCCAGCCAGCGGCGGGCGTCCTCGTCGTCGAACGCGTAGCCGGCCGCGGCGCGGGTCGGGGGGTCGAGCGCGGCCAGCAACGAGGTGCCGGCGGCGCGCATCTGTTCGGGCAGGGGACCTTCCATCGCCCCTGTATACCGGTCGATCGGTGTCGGCGTCAGCCGGCCCGGAGCAGCTCGGCCATGTCCGGCAGGTTGAAGAACTGTGCGGTGTCGGCCGCCGACGGGTTGCCGTACGCCGGATCGGCCCCGGCGGCGAGGAGCGCGCGGACGGCGTCGGCGCTGCTGCGGAACACGGCGGCGGCGAGCGCGGTCTGCCCCCGGTCGTTGGTGCGGGTGTGGTCGGCGCCGCGGTCCAGCAGGGCGGCCACCGTGTCCGGGTGGGCGTGGTAGGCGGCCAGGATCAGCAGCGTGTCGCCCTTGTCGTTGGTGAGGTTGACCGGCAGGCCGGCGTCGATCTGGGCGGCCAGTTCCTCGGTGGAGCCCGCGCGGGCCAGGTCGAACATCCGGTGCGCGAACGCGAGGGTCTCGGCGTCAAGGTCGTCGGTCACCGGTCCAGGCTAGCCGTCGGCGTCCTGATAGGTTGCTCGGCCGGCAGGTGCGTCGGGGCCCGGCCGATGGGCCGCGTTCGCGCAGGCCAGGGGCAGGCGGGGGAGGGGTCCGATGGGTGAGACGGTCTACGTGGGCAACGCGGGTGTCGATGGCGCCGGCAACGCGGGCTGGCTGCTCGGGCACTTCGCGCCGCCGGGGGAGATCCGGCACAGCACCGACGTCGAGGTGAAGTGGGGTGTGCACCGGCCGGGGGAGGCGCGTTCCCGGTGGGCCACCGGGGAGCGTCGGACCACGCTGCTCGTTCTCGTGCAGGGGTGTTTCCGGGTCGAGCTGCCGGACCGGACGGTGCGGTTGTCCGCGCCCGGTGACTACGTGGTGTGGGCGCGGGGAGTGGATCACTCCTGGTACGCCGAGCTGGCCTCGACGGTGCTGACAGTGCGGTGGCCGTCGGTGCCGGGCTACCGGGTGGACCCGCCGGTGCTGCGCTGAATCCGCGCTCTGGAGTCAGGCGTCCCGGCATCTGAAATTACCTACTAAACCTATAGGGTTTGACGGCTAGAGTACGGAGGCACCCCGTCGAACGACCCGCGAGGAAACACCGATGATCCACTACCACACGGACACCGACCTGCTGGCCGTCGCCGCCGAATGGGCCGACCCGACCAGGTGGCCGGTCGCACTGCGATTCGACAGCGTGCAGCGCTGGTACGCCCGGCTCGCCACCGGCGTCGACCACGAGGTGTGGGCGCTGAGCTGGCTGCCCGGCCAGGGCACCGACCTGCACGACCACGGGGGTTCCGCAGGCGCGTTCCGGGTGGTCGCCGGAGCGCTCACCGAGGAGACGGTCAGCGGAGGGCGACTGCGTCCCCGGCTGCTGCCCGCCGGTTCCGGTCGCCGCTTCGGCAGCCGGCACGTGCACGTCGTCACCAACAGGGGTTCGACGCCGGCGGTGAGCGTGCACGTCTACCGGCCGGCGCTGCGCCGGATGACCCGCTACGAGCTTGTCGACGGTCGCCTGCGCGCCGCCGAGGTCGCCGAGGCCGGCCGGTCCTGGTGAACGACAGCCGGCATCGAATAACCCCCGTCACCGGAAGGAACCCGATAATGCAGGTCATCGCCGACCACTGTCCGGCTCCCGTGCCGCCGCCGGGCTCCCGCGGCATCGACGAGATCCTGGCCGCCGCCCGCGCCCGGCTCGACCGGCTCGACCCGGAGCGGGCGCACCTGGCGTACCGGGCCGGTGCCCTGCTTGTCGACATCCGGCCGGCCGCACAACGGGCCGCGCACGGCGTCGTGCCGGGCTCCCTCGTTGTCGAACGCAACGTGCTGGAGTGGCGCTTCGACCCGCGTTGCCCGGCCCGCCTGCCGCAAGCCGTCGACTACGACGTGCCGGTGGTGATCCTGTGCCAGGAGGGCTACACCTCGTCGCTCGCCGCCGCCGCGTTGCAGGACATCGGGCTGCACCGGGCCACCGACGTCGACGGTGGCTTCGCGGCCTGGCGGATCGCCGGCCTGCCGGCCCTCGGCCCGACCCCGCTGCACCACGCGTCCCCCCTCGCGTCTCCGGTCACCGCCGGCTGGGCGCGCCGCTGACCGTCACGCCGCACCGGGCGTGGCGGGCGTACCGCCATCTCAGGAGGCACCATGTCCGTCGTCGCCATCCCCGCGCGTCCCCACCCGGTGGCCCGCCCCAACCGTCAGCGCACCGGCCCGACCCTGACCATCACGCTGGATCTCACCCCCGGCCCGTTGAGCCCTCGGCTTGCCCGATTGGTGCAGCTGCTCGGCGAGCTTGCCGAGTCGGGCGAGGGGCAGATGAGCGCGACCGACACCGCCGCCGTCGTCCCGGAGCCGCCGCCCGCCGCCACCGCCGACTTCGACCACGTGCGCATCCTGGCCGGCTCGCGGGCGGTCCGTCGCGGTGAGCGGGTGGTGGCGCTGACCCGCATCGAGTACGACCTGCTGTTGTTCCTGGCCGAGCACCCGCGCCGCGTCTTCACCCGCCTCCAGTTGCTGTCGAACGTCTGGGGTTACGAGCACGCGGTCCTCCGCACCGTGGACGTGCACGTACGTCGCCTGCGCGCGAAGCTGGACGGCGTGGAGGTGGTCACCACCGTCCACGGGGTGGGCTACCGGCTGGCCGACGAGGCGCGGATCAGCGTGGACCACACGCGCTGACCAGCGGGCGGGCGGCCGAGCGGAGGCGGCTCGCGACAAACCGCTGAACAGGACGGGGACCCCCGTATCGGGGCATCCCGGTGGCTCTGCTGTAATCATCTGACGTCGCACGCAGAGCGAGCGTCTGGCTGCGATGTGTTCGTCAATTGTCACATTCATGCAACGCAGCCGCCTCTTGACCCTCGCTCAGGCGCCGGGAAGCATCGATGAAGCGGCGTCCCGGGCCGTGGGGAGATACCCGGACCAGCCCAAGGAGGACCATGTCGGTCAGCCCCGCCTCGTCGCGCGCCGGATGGCATACGTCCCAACCCGCGGTTCCCGGTCGACCCCCTGGCGGTCAGCGCCGCCCGGCGAGCACCGTGGCGCCGATGCTCACTGTGACGCTGTCCATTCCGTTGGCCTGCGAGGAGTCGCTGACCGCACCGGCCCGACGGCTGCTCGAGGCGGCCCGCGAGATGCTGGAGCAGGGTGAGGGCGTCGTCGTCAACGCGGTCCCGGCCGAGCGCCGCCCCGATTCGCCACCGGCCACGAGGTCGCCGGCCCGGGCGCTCACCCCGACCATCCCCGCCCTGCACATCCTGGCCTCGTCCCGGTCGGTGCTGCGCGACGGCGAGCCGCTGCCGCTGACCCGACTTGAGTTCGACCTCCTGCTGCACCTGGTCGCCCACCCCCGGCGGGTGTTCACCCGGCTGCAACTGCTCAACGCCGTGTGGGGCTACGAGCATGCCGGCGTGCGTACCGTCGACGTGCACGTCCGCCGGCTGCGGGGCAAGGTCGGCGTGGACGTCCCCCTTGTCACCACCGTCTACGGCGTGGGCTACCGGCTGGCCGACGACGCCCGCGTCACCATCGACCGCACCGGCTGACCGCCGCCCTCCGCCTGTCCGACGCGGGGCAGGATGGTCCGGTGCGTATCCGTCCCATCTCGCCCGACCTGCTCGTCGCGGAGCTGACCGGCCGGCTCGTCGACGCCGCCACCGACGCCGAGCCCGCCCGGTTGCGGGTGGCCGTCGACGGCGCCCCCGCCGCCGGCCCGGACGAGCTGGCCGAGGCTCTGGTGGACCCGCTGCGCGCCCGGGGACGCCCGGTGCTGCACGTCCGCGCCGCCGACTTCCTGCGGCCCGCCTCGCTGCGCTTCGAACTCGGCCGGACCAACCCGGACTCCTACTACGAGGGCTGGGTCGACGAGCCGGGGCTACGCCGTGAGGTGCTCGACCCGGCCGGCCCCGGCGGCGACGGCCGACTGCTCCCGTCGCTGTGGGACGCCACCGCCGACCGGGCCAGCCGGGCCCGGTACGTCGACCTGCCGCCCGGTGGTGTGGTCCTTGTCAGCGGCGCGCTGCTGCTCGGCGGGGGTCTGCCCTTCGACGTGACAGTCCACCTTCAGCTGTCGTCTGCGGCGTTGCGCCGACGCACCGGGCCGTCCCAGGAGTGGACGCTTCCGGCCTTCGACAGGTACGCCGACGAGGTCGTCCCCGCAAGCTTCGCCGACGTGGTGGTACGGGCCGACGACCCTCGACATCCCGCGCTCGTCGAACCGGGCGTCGATGGCTGAAACGAGACGACAATTTCGCCGGTTTGGCCGGCACCTCCGGCGGGTACTCGCCCGGCTCACAGAGCGCGGGTGACCGCCCGCGTACCGGATGCGACCGTGACCGGGGCTTTCCGCCGCCGGCACCCGGTTCACATTGAGCCACCAGGCCCAGGAAAGGCAGGCAGCGATGCTCGTCCACGACACGGTCGGTACGGGCCGTTCCCAGACGGAGATCGACCAGATCCGGCTTTCCCTTCAGGCGCGCTACGACGAGCTGACCGCGGAGTACGAGCAGACGGTTCTCCAGAGCCAGGTGCTGCGCCTGGTGGAGGTCGGTGATACCGCCGGCGACGACCAGGCCGACAGCGGCACCAAGACGGCCGAGAGGGACACCGCCCAGTCGTTGCTGCGGACCATTCTGGACCGGCGCGCCCAGTACGAGCACGCGCTCGGTCGGCTCGCCGAAGGCACGTACGGCTGGTGTGAGGGCTGCTCGGCGGCGATCCCCGTGGAACGGCTGGAGATCTTCCCGGCCGCCACCACGTGCGTGACCTGCAAGCAGACCCGCGAGCGGCGGGCAGCCTGAGCGACGCCAGCGGTTGCCGGTCGGTCCGCGACACGATGGACTCAACACATGGGTGACATTCTCGTGGGCACCGCGTCGTGGACCGACCGCACCCTGCTGGACTCCGGCTGGTATCCGCAGACGGCGGACAACCCGGAGAAACGCCTGGCCTACTACGCCCGGCAGTTCCCGCTGGTCGAGGTGGACGCCACCTACTACTCGCCGCCCGCCGAGGCGACGGCGCGGCTGTGGGCAGAGCGCACCCCGGCGGGCTTCACGTTCAACATCAAGGCGTTCAGCATGCTCACCGGGCATCCGACCCGGGTCAACGCGCTGTACAAGGACCTGCGGCCGGACACCGACAAGAAGAACGTCTACCCCGACGACCTGCCCGCGCAGTCGTACGAGGAGGTGTGGACGCGCTTCCTGTCCGCACTGGACCCGCTTGTCGAGGCGGGCAAGCTGGGCGCGCTGCTGTTCCAGTTCCCGCCCTGGTTCACCATCAAGCGGGCCAACAAGGAGTACCTGCTGGAGGTGGCCAAGCGCTGCTCGCCACTGCGCCCGGTCTACGAGTTCCGGCACGCCTCCTGGTTCGACGGCGACAACGCCGAGGAGACGCTCGCCTTCCTGCGCGAGCACCGGCTGTCGTACGTCTGCGTGGACATGCCGCAGGGTCACCGCTCGTCGGTGCCCCCGGTGCTGGCCGCCACCGGAGACCTCGCGGTGATGCGCTTTCACGGCCACAGCGACAAGTGGACAAGCAAGGACATCCACGAGAAGTTCGGCTACCACTACTCGAAACGGGAGCTGGCGGACTGGGCGCCGAAGCTGCGCGAACTGGCCGACGAGGCCGGGCAGACCCACGTACTCATGAACAACTGCTATCGGGACTACGCCCAGACCAACGCGAAGACCCTCGCCGGGCTCCTCGACACCGCCTGACCGGCCGGCTCACCCGATCCGGGTGGGGCCGGCTCACCCGTCCGACCGGCACGGTGGAGGGGTGCGTGGGGTCGCCGGTGGCGACCGTGCGCCGGAGACGACACGGAGGTGACACCGATGACGGTTCGAGTGGTGAGCGATCGGCGGCGTGGCGCCGTCCTGCGCGTGGTCGGCACTGCCGACAACGCCCGACGCGCCCCGCAGGGCAGCCCGATACGGGCCCGTCGTGGGCCGGCGGGACCGCCGCGACGCGCCGACGACAGACGGTGGGACATCACGGAACGGGGGACGACCGATGGCTGACACGATGATCTCGGCGTTCGAGTCCTCGTTGGACAAGACGAACCTGATCCTCAAGGACATCGAGTCCGCCTACGGGTGGCCCAAGGAGCGGCGCAACCAGTCGTACGCGGCGCTGCGCACCGTCCTGCACCTGCTGCGTGACCGGCTGCCGGTGAACGAGAGCGTCGAGTTCGCCCAGCAGTTGCCGGTCCTGGTGCGGGGGATCTACTTCGACGGATGGAACCCGTCGGACGTCCCGATCAAGCTCAACCGGGACGACTTCCTCTACGAGGTCCGCCAGGGGTTCCCGTACGACGTGCAGGGCGGCCCCGAGCGGGTGGCACAGGTGGTGCTTGACACCCTGCGCCGGCACGTGACCCAGGGCGAGTGGCAGGACGTGAAGGACACAATGCCCAAGGATCTCGCCACGATGCTGCCGTGACACGCTGCGGCCGGAGGCCCGCCCGACGACCGTCGGGCGGGCTCAGTCGTCGGAGGCGGGCGACGGCACCCGGGACACCGGGTGACCGGCCTTGCGGGCGAGCGCGGCGAAGGCGACAGCGTCCACGATGGCCGCGCCACCGGGGTCGTTGTTGAAATAGACGTACGCCGGTTCGTCCGCGCCGAACGCGTCGGTGAGCCGGCGCACCCATGAGCCGAGCGCCGCGCGGCCGTAGCGGGGCCACGGCCGCGCCCGTCCCTCGTGCAGCCGCAGATAGCCGAAGTCCGTGGTGCGCCACTGCGGGGCGACCGGGCGGCCCAGCCGGTCGGCCCAGACCAGCGCCGCGCGCCGGCGCTCCAGCACCGCACGGGTGGCGTCGGTCCACCACGACGGGTGCCGCGGTTCGACGGCCACCCGTACCTCGGCGGGAAACAGCCGCAGTGTCGCGTCGAGCGCATCGACGTCGGCCCGGAGGTTCGGTGGCAGTTGCAGCAGCACCGGGCCGAGCCGGTCACCGAGCGCGGTGGCCCTGCCGAGGAAGCGGGCCACCGGCTCCGCCGGCTCGCGCAGCCGTTTGATGTGGGTGAGGTAGCGGCTCATCTTCACTGCGACGCAGAAGTCCGCCGGGGTTCGCGCCCGCCACGCGGCGAACGTGTCCCGCTCCGGCAGCCGGTAGAAGGCGTTGTTGACCTCGACGGTGGCGAAGCCGGCCGCGAAGTGCTCCAGCCAGAGCCGCTGGGGCAGTTGCTGCGGATAGAAGCGGCCGCGCCAGTCCCGGTACTGCCAACCGGAGGTGCCCACCAGGATCACCACCCCATCCTGGCACCCGGACCCGCCGTCGGTGAACTGCCCGTGTCGCCCCGTTTCGGCGTCTACGGTGTGGGTTAGAGAAGATCGCGTGTGGGGTACCACCCGCTGCACGACGAACCCCGGCGTATGGCGGGGCGGCACATCCGAGGGAGTTCCCATGGCACTCAACGATGACGACATGCAGACCACCGGTGGCGGTGGCGTGGAAGGTCCGGCCGATGGTGGCGCGACGCCCGGTCAGCACGACGGTGGTGCCGATGGCAGCGCGGAGGGTCCGGCCGATGGTGGC
Organism: Micromonospora sp. NRRL B-16802; assembly: GCF_001279555.1. Lineage (NCBI taxonomy): Bacteria > Bacillati > Actinomycetota > Actinomycetes > Micromonosporales > Micromonosporaceae > Micromonospora > Micromonospora sp. NRRL B-16802. The sequence continues at coordinate 74,641 of NZ_LGEB01000059.1, forward strand.
GCGACCCCCGGCCAGCACGACGGTGGCGCGGACGGCGGCGCGGAGGGTCCGGCCGATGGTGGCGCGACGCCCGGTCAGCACGACGGTGGTGCCGATGGCAGCGCGGAGGGGCCGGCCGATGGTGGCGCGACCCCCGGCCAGCAGGACGGTGGCGCTGACGGCAGCGCCCGGTAGGGCACCGTCGTGACAGATCTCGACCCGCCGGGCGGCCACAGCCGCCCGGCGGTTCCGTCCGCCGACGCCACGACGGCGCTGGCCCGCTGCGTCTCGGTGGAGCCGGCCAAGTTCGCCGCCGCGTACTGGGGCCACACGCCGCTGCTGTCCCGCGCCGCCGACCTGCCCGACCCGGCGGGCTTCACCGACCTGCTCAGCCCCGCCGACGCCGACGAGCTGCTGAGCCGACGCGGTCTGCGTACCCCGTTCCTGCGCGTCGCCAAGGACGGCCAGATCGTGCCGGCGGCCCGCTTCACAGGCGGTGGCGGCGCCGGCGCCGAGATCGGCGACCAGGTGCTCGACGAGCGGGTACTGGAGCAGTACGCCGCCGGCGCCACACTTGTGTTGCAGGGCCTGCACCGGATCTGGCCGCCGGTCGTCGACTTCGCCCGTGACCTCGGGCTCGCGTTGAACCAGCCGTTACAGGTCAACGCCTACCTCACGCCGGCGGGCAGCCAGGGCTTCGCCACCCACTACGACACCCACGACGTGTTCGTGCTCCAGGTCGACGGGCGCAAGCACTGGCAGATCCACCCTCCGGTGCTGCCCGACCCGCTGGAGAAGCAGCCCTGGGGCGGCCGTGCCGACGAGGTGGGCGCCACCGCGCAGGGCCCCGCCGCGCTGGACGTGGTGCTCGCTCCCGGCGACGCCCTCTACCTGCCGCGTGGTTGGCTGCACAGCGCCCAGGCGCAGGAGGCCAGCTCGCTGCACCTGACAGTGGGCGTGCGCGCGTTGACCCGCTACGCCCTGGTCGAGGAGCTGCTGGCTCTGGCCGCCGAGGACCAGCGGCTGCGCGCGAGCCTGCCGTTCGGCACCGACGTCGCCGACCCGGAGGCCATCGAGCCGGAGCTGACCGAGACGGTGGAGGCGCTGCGCGACTGGCTGCTGCGCGCCGACCCGGGCGCTGTCGCGGGCCGGTTGCGCCAGCGCGCCTGGTCGGCCGCCCGTCCGGCGCCGATCCGTCCGCTGGCCCAGGCCGCCGCGCTGGACGCCCTGGACGCGGAGTCCCGGCTCGCCCCGCGCCCCGGTCTGCGCTGGCAGCTCGTGCCGCACGGGCCGGACACCGTGGCGCTGCGCCTGTTCGACCGCACCATCACCCTGCCGGTCGCCTGCGAGCCGGCGGCCCGCGCGCTGCTCACCGGAGCCGTCACCCGGGTCGGCGACCTGCCAGGCCTGCCCGACGACGCCGACCGGGTCACCCTGGCCCGCCGACTGCTGCGCGAAGCGGTTCTGGTCCCGGCCTGAGCGCGGCGTCCGTTCCCCGGCCCGCGCGCGGCGGTCGTGGTCCTGGCCGGAGCGCGCCGGTCCCGGCCTGAGCGTGGCGTGGCCCCGGCGGCTCAGCCCGCCGCGACGAGCTCGATCCGGAGCGTGTTCGTGACCTCGTCGGTCAGCTCGCCCTCCGCGCCCACCGAGATCGTGCCCTCGTCGGTGATGCCGAAGACGAGTTCCACGGTGCCAGCCTTGAGCACCAGCGGGTCGTCGCCCCGGGTGCCGGCGGCGACTGCCGCGCGGATCGCGGTGATCGCGTCGACGAGGGTCTCCTCGACGGCGGCGTCGCGCACCTCGTGCTGGCCGACGAGGTCTTCAGGCACGAGGGTGATGTCGATGGTGTGGGTGCGTTGCCGGGAGTGGCTGACGCCCACCTTGACCTTCCAACCGATCACCGGCACCCGGAAGTCCAGGCCACCGCCCAGCTTCGTGGTGGCGACGGCGCTGAGGGTCAGCTGCACCGACGCGACGCGCAGGTCCCGGTCCGCGTCGGTGCTGGAGATGCCCGCGCGCTTCACCGCGTTCTGCACCGCCGACACCAGTTCGTCGACGGGCACGCTGTCGTCGGTCACGTCCATTGCCGCACCTGCTCTTCTGCGTGGGTGGGACCGCATGCCCGGTCAGGCGGCGGTGGCGAACGGGTCGCCGTAGACGGTGTAGGCCAGCCAGGTCGGGTCGAGGGGGTCGTCCTGCTGCCCGGTGCGCGCCGCGAGGGCCGCCGCGCCGAGCGTCTCGCCCTCGGCCAGCGCCTGGTAGAACGCCGTCGCGAAGCGGGCCGAGCTCTCCGAGCGCACCGCCCACAGCGTGCCCACGAACGCGCCGGCCCCGGAGGCCATGAACTGCTGCGCCCACCCGAGCATCCGGGTGTACGTCGGGGCCACGCCCGCGCTGCGGCACGCGTTGATGAAGACCAGCGGTACGGAGTCCTGCAGCGGTCTGCGGATGCTCGCCTCGGTCAGCAGGGCCGGCCGGATCCGGCCGCCGTCCAGGTCGATGAACGAGCCGTCCGCCGAGAACGTGTTATGGCAGGCGAAGTGGAGGGCCCCGAGCGACCCGGAGTTGATCAGGTCGAGCAGCTCGTCCGCCCGGGTGATCGGCTCGCCGTCGTCCGCGCCGAGGATCGCCCGGATGGCCGCGACCTCCTCGCGTGCTCCGGTGGGCGCCTTGGCTGGGAGCACGAAACGCGGGTTGTCCAGGCCGATCGCCGTGGTCGCGTGCTGCCCGTAGGTGCGGCGTACCACCGGGACCTGCTCGACGAGAAAACCGGCGTCCTGCTGGGCGCTGAGCGGATGGAGCAACTCCCACGGCACCACGTCGTAGTCCGTGGCGATCGTGAAGGCGCTCATGCTGCCCCGGACCTGCCAGAACTGGTCCTGGATCTCGCGGGGCACCAGCTCCGACCACAGCCCGATGCCGGCGGACCGGATGACCTGGCGGGTCATTGCCGGGCTGTCCCGGGAGCCGCCCCGGGCCACCTGCTGGAGCTCCCGGATGGCGTTCTCCACGGCCGCCGTGGGCGTGTTGGTGACCGACTCGACGACAGGTGCGAACAGCACACCGTGGTCGGAGCGCAGCTGGAACGTGTACCGGGTGCCGTCGAACCGGACCTCCATGGTGACCTCGCCCGGCCGCGCGTGCGGGGCCGGCAACGACGCCCCCCTCGGCTGCCCGTCCCTAAACGGTCCGCCGGTCGCCACCGACACGTCGACGGACACCTCGGCGAGGAAGGTGCCGCCGGCCCAGGCCGTCACGTCGACGCGATGCAATCCGGGGGTACGCGCGCCGAAGCCGAACCGGAGCGGCGGCGGGTCCTCACCCGGCCGGATCAGCACCGTCTGTTGGAGCGGCCCCTCGGCGTGCAGGCCGGCGGGTGCGTGCACGGTGACGGTGACGGGGGTGCCGGCGTCGAGGACGACGAGGCTCTTCAGCCGGGCGGTTGCGGCGTCCGGGTGCACCGGCTGGCCCTCGGTGACGAACCGGACGTCGACGCTCAGGTCCTGACTCACGGGCACCTGGGCGGGCGCGCGTGCCACCAGCAGCCGCTGAGGCTCCTCGACGGCGACCCCGAAGACCGCACCCGGACCGGTCACGCGCCCCGTGAACCGGGTGTTGCCCGCTGGCCGACGATGACGGCGGACCCTGCGGCTGAGCGGGCGCAGCCGTGGACGTTTCGCGGCGGGTGTTATCCGCCGAGGCGAAGTCTGGAAGGGATCGATCTCGCGCTCGATGCTCAGCCGGGTGCGTACCGCCTGGAGGGTGAATCCGCCCGGTGCGAGCAGGTGGGGACCCAGCAACTCCCGGACGGCGGTCTCGGCGTCGCCGATCTCGTCGACGTCGAACCGCCGGGTGACCGGTCGGCAGGTGTCCACAAAGAAGGCGCGCAGCGGGGGCACCGCGTCCGACACCGCGCATCGGACGACCTGCGCCGGGTCGGTCACCCGGAATTCGACGGCGATCGACGCCCGGAAGTCGCGCCCGAAGTCCTTCGACGGCAGTGGGACGTGGAGAAGGGCCTGGTGCCCGTCGGTGTCCACCTCGTACCGCGCGGAATACGTGGTGGGGTCGCTGAATGACGACCGGCCCGGCGTGCCCGGCTCGACGATCTCCAGATCACCCGCAAGGGTCGAGTAGACGACGGCCGCCGCGGATGAGGGGGACGGCATGGCCGGCCGCACCGGCGCCTCGTCGAGCAGCACGGGCACTTCGGGCCCGCCGGCACCGGTGCCTGCTCCGAACCTGACGGCGAGGGCGTCGACGAGACGACGGTTGTCCGAATAGGCGCTCGGCAGGCGGATCCGCCAGAACCGCAGATCGGCGAGCGGTCGGAGCGACGGGTGCAGCTCTTCCTCGGCCGGCTGCTCCGTGTCGTCCACCAGCACGCCGACGACCGGGCCGCCCCACGCGAACGCCCTCGCGATCTGCCGACCGACGATGTCTGGGGCCCTCACCGAACGGTCCGCGCCGCTGCGCCACCCCGATCCGATCACGACGATCACTGCCGCCACATCCAGCCGGTCGACCCAACGCCCGAACTCGGCCTCGTCGTCGTCCGAACCGGCGCGAAAGACGCCCTCGTGCCCGAATCGGACGGTCAGCGCGTCGTCGATGAGCCGCGCCACGAAACTGTCGTCGCGGTGATAGCTGAGGAAGAAGCTGACCATCGCGCGTACCGTATCCGGAGTTCCGGCCCCGACTGGCCTTCGCGGCGGTCGGCTATGCGACAGCCTGATGTGGACAGACCCGGCTGCGGTGGTCGACCGTCAGCGGCCGAGCACCAGCAGCAGCGCGGTCGTGAGCAGGCCGGCGCCGAGCACCACCAGGATCGGGCGCGGACTGAGCACCGCGTGCCGGCGGTCGGCCAGCACCCGTGCCGGCACCAGACCGATGAGCGGCCCGCACAGCGTCACCACCAGCGCCAACACGGGCAACCCGACCGCCAGGTCGCCGCCGTACCCGACGCCGAGCGCCCGCGCGCCCACACCCAGCGCGTACGCCAGCACCGCGCCGGCCACGCCGCACAGCGCCAGCAGCGGGTTGACCGAGCCGGGCAGCTCACCGGGCTGCCCCGCCCGGTTGAGCAGGTCCCGCGCCCGGCCGAGCAGCAGCTGCGGGTCGGTCGCCCCGCTGCCGTTGGCCGGTACGGGTGGCCCGGCGAGCCGCCGGACGCCCAGCCGCGTCCGTACCTGCTGCCACAGGTGCGCCACCTCGGCGTCGACGCGCTCCTGCTCCTCGCGGGCGGCGATCAGCTCCTCCTCGGCGAGCCGCACCTGCTCGGTGGCGTCGGCGACGGCCCGCTCGGCAGCCGCGCACTGCCGCTCGTACCAGGTGTGCGCCTCGGCGCGCTGTTCGCGTACCCGCGCTGTCAACTCGGCCAGTCGCCGCAGCTGCGCCGCGTACGTCTCACTTGTCACCGGTTGGTTCATCGGGCCGGTCCATAGGGGATGATCACCTGTCCGGTGCGGTGCACCGCCCGGTCGAAGAAGAGCCCTCGCCACGGGCGGGGATACCAGTCCGGGCCGCCGGTGCCCGGATAGAGCGACGCGCCCAGCTCGCCGCCGTGCGTGTCGAGCGCCACCCAGGCGCCGATCTGGTCGGTGCGGGCGGCCGGGCCACCCAGGTCGGCGCGCATCCGGGCCACGCCCCGCCACCAGGCCAGCACGTGGGTCCGCCGCTCCGGCCCGTCGTGCAGGATCCGGCGCAACTGCTCCAGGCCGGTACGCCGTCCGGCCCGCGCCGCCAGCGCCCCGGCGGCCGCGTCGACGGCGAACAGCAGCAGATAGTGCGGGCTGCCGGGGCCGGTGAGCCCGTCGGCGGTCTCGGCCATCAGCTCGCCGACGGTCTCCTCGTCGTACCAGGCGGCGTCGTCGGCAAGGTCGTCGTAGAGCGCGCGGGCGATCGGGTCGGCGTCCGGGTCCAGGCAGGCGATGGAGAAACGGGCGGTGCCCGGCGGGTGCTGGCGGGCCAGTGACCGGGCCGCCGCGTCCAGCACCGCGCACGCCTCGTCGACACGGGTGCCCAGCACCGCGAGGTTGCGGCCCGGTGCGCGGGGCAGCCGCAGCGCCGCCGACCGGGCCTGCACGTCGATGATTTCGCCGAGCAGGGCCACCGGGTTGCGGGGCGTACGCCCGTCCGGCGGCACGTCGAGCGCCCGGAAGTCCGGCGCCTCGGCCAGCCGGGGGACCGCGTCGCCGTCGAAGAGCCGGGCCGGCGCCGCGTCGGAGGGGCGCATCCGCCACAGTCGGTGCTGAAGGGTGCTCCACGTCTCCCAGTCGCTGGCCGCCGGGATCTGGGCGATCTCGTTGCCCTCCACCATGCCCGACTCGGCGTTGACCACCGCGTGCCAGCGCGGCAGCGACTGCGCCGCGTCGTTGCGTTCGGCGAGGATCCGTAGCGCCTTGGGCAGCGCGATGCGCAACGCGAACTGGGCCACAAGCGCCGGACGGCCCCACAGCGCCTCGATGCCCCGTACGTCCTGGGAGGCGAGCACCAGGTGGATGCCCTGCGAGCGACCCCGCCGGGCCAGGTCCTCCAGCAGGTCGGCGGCCTCCCGGGCGACCACGTCCCGGCCGGCCAGCAGCATCTGGAACTCGTCGACCACCGCGACGATCCGTGGCCAGTGCCCCGTCGGGTCGACAGCGCGCAGTTCGGCCAGCTTGGTGACCTCGTGCTTCTTGGCGGCGTCGGCCCGCCTGCGCAGCTCCTCGGTGAGGAAGCGCAGCAGCGCCAGCCCGAACTCCCGGTCGGTGTTGACGTTGATGCCGACCAGCCGCATGTGCGGCAGCCAGCTCGGGTCACGCCGGCCCTGGGCGAACCGGGCGAAGGACACCCCCTCCTTGAAGTCCAGCAGATAGAACTCCAGCTCGGCGGGGGAGTAGCGGGCCGCGAGGGCGCCGATCCAGGCGAAGATCAGATTGGTCTTGCCGGTGCCGGACGGCCCACCGATGAGGGCGTGCGGCGGATAGTCGCCGAGCGTCAGCCGTACGGGCCGGCCGTGCGGCCCCGAACCGATCGGCGCGGTCAGGCCGCCCGCCGAGTCCTCCCGCCACATCAGTTCGGGCGGTGGCAGCAGGTCGTCGAAGGGGGTCGGCGGTGGCCCGGCGTTCACCTGGGCGGCGACCGCCCGGCAGGTCTCGGTGACAAGCGTCGCCGGTGGCGGAGGGTCCAGGCGTACCGGCAGGCCGGACGGGCCGCCGATCCGGGTGCCTGACGTGTCGGCCACCACGCGGGTGACCGTCGGGTCGTCCGGCAGCGGTACGCCCCGGACCACGAGGTGCACCCCGCATGCGGCTCCGGTGCGGACCACCCTGTCGAGTTGCCCGCGTTCGTGCCGGTTGAGTTCGTCGCCGCCGAGCAGCACCGCCACCCGCCACGGCTCGGGACGCCGGCCGGTCGCCCCGGCCAGGTCGCGCAGCGAGCCGTGCTCACCGGCCAGCACCGTCTCGTTGATCCGGCGGATCTGCTCGACCAGGTCGTCGAGCAGCGGGCCCAACCCGCCGGGGCCGACGAAGGTGAGCAGCCCCGCGGTGCCCAGAGGGGCGAACCCGGCCAGGCCGCCGCCGAGATGCTCCGGGTCGTACCCGATCAGTCGGATGGCACCCGGTTCGGCGCGGCCGGCGGCCCGCAGCAGCAGCGCGGACACGACGGCGTCGCAGCCGGCGCGGTCGTCGCCGGTGAGCTGGACGTGCCCGGCGTCGAGCAGCGGCACCAGCGCGGGCACCGGGTCGACGTCGTCGATCCGGACCGTGCCGATCCGCAGCGCGCCGGGCGGCTCGGCCCGTCGGGTGGGTGTGGGCTGCCAGCCCGGCCAGTCGGCACCGGCACAGCCGGGCGCCTCGCGGCGGGCGGCGTCGGCGGCGAGGCGGGCCAGTTCGGCGATCCGAGAGGCGTACCGGCTGTCGATCTCGGCGAGACGGCGGTCCCGCTGGGCGCCCACCCGCTCCGGCACGGCGGCGGCGGCACGGCGGACCCGGGTCAACAGCTCCCGCCCGGTGGTCAGGTCGGCCTGGGCGGCGGATAGCCGGGTACGGGTGGTGCCCAGCGCCTCGGCGAGCGTGTCCCGGACCCGGGCGGCGAGCTGGCCGCGCCGGTCAGCCATCGGAGCCCCGGCGTGCCGGCGCGTCCCGCCACGGACTGCCGGTACGCGGCAGGCCGGCGGAGTGCTGCCGCTCCCCACCGCCGGGGGAGGCGCCCGGACGCTGCCGGGCGCCGCTGGCCCGGTGTCCACCCGCCGGCTGCGGGCTCGCGGTGCGCGGCGCGTCGGCGGCGGGTTGCGGGCTGGCGGTGTTGTGCGGGCTGGCGGTGCGCTGCGCGCCGGTAGCGGTTTGCGGGCCGGTGGAGGGTGGCTGCCCACCGGTGGACAGGTCCCGGCCCAGCCGGGCGAGCAACAGCCCGGTCGCCACGCCTGCGGTGACCGCCGAGTCGGCGGCGTGGGGCGGCTCGCCGGAGGATCGCGGCGGCGGCATCCGGCACACACGGGTCAGCAGCGTCTCCAGCACCGGCGGTGGCAGGCCGGGAAGCAGGTCGCGGACCCGCCCGTCCAGCTCACCGCGCAGCCGCCCCAGGTCGGCGGCGCGCGGCGGATGCCCCAGCAGCTCACCGGCCAGCTCGCGCAGCAGCGGTGGGGCCAGCGCGGCCATGCCCAGGCCCACGTCCGCTGACGCCCGGCGCAGCTCGGTGCGCAGCCGGTCCCGGTCACCGGCGCGCACCCCGCGTACGACCCGGCGCAGCAGCTCCTGGGAGTCGTCGAGCCGTTCGTCGGGCTCGTCGGCGCCGCCGTCGCTGCCGCCGGTCAGCTCCGCCACCCGCACCGCCCACCAGCGGCGCATCCGGACCTGCTCAGAGGTCTCCGGCGTCACTGTGGTCGGCTCCGCCGACGGCGGCGCGTCGTGGCGCGGGTCGCGGCGTTCCGGACGGGGCGGCGGAGCGCCGTCGGCGGCCAGCCCGATCGCGGCCAGGTACGCCGAGAGCTGCTCCTGCGCGACCCGCAGCGCGTAGTTGGCGCTCTCGGCGTGCTCGGTGGCTGCGGACAGCTCGGGCACTCCCATGGGGTTGGCCGACTCCTGGCGGACCCAGCGCAGCCGTTCCGCGGCCAGGCCGAACTTCTCCAGCGCCTGCCCGAGCAGCCCCACCGGGAACTCCTCGCTGGCGGCGCGGACCTGCCCGCCGACGTCCTCGATGATGGACACGGCCGCCTACAGGGTGGCGACGTAGAGCTGCGCCTGCTCGACAGCGACAAGTGTCGCGGCGAGACACTCCTCCAGCTCCTGGCTGGCCTGGCTCAGCGACGCCTGGGCCGCCTCCACCGTCTCGTGGCCGCTGCCCTCAAGCGCGCCCGCGAGTGTCTGCTGGGCCTCGGACAGTTTCTCCCCGGCGGCCTGCACGGCTGTCTGCCCGTCACCGATCTGTTGGAGGGCGACATCGATGGCAGCCTTCAGCTCGGCGACGCTCGCCACGGTGCAACCTCCTGGGGGCGGGGAGGCCTCCATTAGAGCCTATCGGCGATCGTGGGAAAACCTCCGCCCTGGTGGTGTTCCTGCCCGGGTGTCCGGTTGCCGCCCTGAAGTGCCGGGAGTCCGTTCTGTGGGAGTCCCAGTCCGAGAACTTCTCACCTGTTGGCGGGGGTCTCGCGCAGCCACCGGGGTCCGTACACCTCGGCGCCCAGCGCAGTGACCCGCTCGCGCAACTCCCTGTCGGCGGTGACCACGAGCCTGCGGCGGCGCGGCGCGGCCTGCACCAACTCGACCACCGCGTCGTCGCCCGAACCGGGGGCGGAGACCACCCGGACGTCGTCGATGCCGGGCACGTCCCGCGCGGCGCCCTCGACCACGAGCACCACCTCGACCGGTGCGTCCAGCCGGGCGGCCAGGCCGGTCGCGGCCACCGGCGCGAGGGAGTCACGCAGCCGGGCGGCGGCCCCGGCCCGGTCCCGCCACCACCCGTTCGGGCGGGAGCCCACCACGTTGGCGCCGTCCACGATCAGCAGCGGGTTCTCATCCATCCCGCAAGCCTGCCACCACCGGCCGGCGTCGGGCCGTCGCCACTCCACAACGCCGGGGTGTCGCCGCCGGGGCGTTTGTCGCGCCGGGTGCCGGGTAGCCCCTGCCGACCATGCCGCGCCCGATTGCGGAGGACAGACATGATGGGACCCGGTGACGCTGGCTCCGACCCGTGGGACGAGTTCCTGGCCCGGTACTTCGGCCGGGGTGAGGGAGGACGCCGGCCGCCACACCGGGTGGACATCACCCGACTCATGACCGCCGACGCGCGGGAGATGCTTGCCGACGCGGCCCGGCGTGCCGCACAACGGCAGAGCAACGACCTGGACACCGACCACCTGCTCTGGGCGGCGCTGCAACGCGAACCCCTGCGGGATCTGGTGAGCCGGGCCGGCGCCGACCCGGACACCCTGCTCAACGCGCTCGGCGGGAAGGGTGACAGCGCGCCGCGCGGGGAGGTGCCGCCCAACCTGTCGTTGACCCCCGCCGCCAAGCGGGCGCTGCTCGACGCCCACCAGCTGTCCCGGGCGATGGGCGCCAACTACATCGGCCCCGAGCACATCCTGATGGCGCTGCCGCTCAACCCGGAGTCGCCGGCCGGCCGGATGCTTGCCGCCGGCCGGATCCAGCCCGAGTCGTTGCAGGCCGCCAACGCCGAGCGCGGGCCGATGAACGGGCCGAAGCCCGACCGCGGCACCCCCACCCTGGACCAGTACGGGCAGGACCTCACCGATCTGGCCCGCGCCGACCAGATCGACCCGGTGATCGGGCGGGCCGACGAGATCGAGCAGGCGGTGGAGATCCTGTCGCGGCGGACCAAGAACAACCCGGTCCTGATCGGTGAGGCAGGCGTCGGCAAGACCGCGATCGTCGAGGGTCTCGCCGAGCGGATCTGCGACGGTGACGTGCCGCAGACCCTGCTCGGCAAGCGGGTGGTCCAGCTGGACCTGGCCGGCCTCGTGGCCGGCACCCGCTACCGGGGCGACTTCGAGGAGCGGCTGAAGAAGGTGATCGACGAGATCCGGGCACACCGCGACGAACTGATCATCTTCCTGGACGAGATCCACACCCTGGTCGGTGCCGGCGGGGCTGGCAGCGAGGGCGGCATGGACGCCTCCAACATGCTCAAGCCCGCGCTGGCCCGGGGCGAGCTGCGGGTGATCGGCGCGACAACCCTCGACGAGTACCGCAAGAGCATCGAGAAGGACGCCGCGCTGGCCCGCCGGTTCCAGCCGGTGCTGGTGCCCGAGCCCGACGTCGACGACACGATCGCCATCCTGCGCGGCCTGCGCGACAGGTACGAGGCCCACCACCAGGTGCGGTTCACCGACGAGGCGCTCGTCGCCGCCGCCGAACTGTCCGACCGGTACGTCACCGACCGGTTCCTGCCGGACAAGGCCATCGACCTGATCGACCAGGCCGGTGCCCGGGTCCGGCTGCGCACCCGCACGCCCGCCTCCGACGTGCGGGATCTGGAACGCGAGCTCGACGAGGTACGCCGGGACAAGGAACAGGCAGTCAGCGACGAGCAGTACGAGCGGGCCTCGGCGCTGCGTGACCGGATCGGCGAGCTGGAGGAGGAGATCCGCCGCGCCAACGGTGACGACGGCAACTCCTCGCAGGTGCCCGAGGTGGGTCCCCGGGAGATCGCCGAGGTGGTCTCCCGGGCCACCGGCATTCCGGTCAGCCAGCTCACCGAGGAGGAGCGGGACCGGCTGCTGCGCCTGGAGGGGCACCTGCACGAGAAGGTGGTCGGCCAGGACGACGCGGTCACCGCCGTCGCCGAGGCGGTCCGCCGCTCCCGGGCCGGGCTTGCCGACCCGGACCGCCCGATGGGCAGCTTCCTGTTCCTCGGCCCCACAGGCGTCGGCAAGACCGAGTTGGCCCGCGCCCTGGCCGAGGCGCTGTTCGGTGAGGCCGACCGGATGGTCCGGGTGGACATGAGCGAGTTCCAGGAGCGGCACACTGTCAGCCGACTCGTCGGCGCCCCACCCGGGTACGTCGGCTACGAGGAGGCCGGCCAGCTCACCGAGGCGGTACGCCGTCGCCCGTACGCGGTCGTGCTGCTCGACGAGATCGAGAAGGCCCACCCGGACGTGTTCAACATCCTGCTCCAGGTGCTCGACGACGGGCGGCTCACCGACAGTCAGGGCCGGACGGTGAACTTCAAGAACACCGTACTGATCATGACAAGCAACCTCGGCTCCGAGCTGATCACGGGCAGTCAGCGCAGCGTCGGGTTCGGCACCGGTGCGCCGGGCAGTGAACAGGAGAGCAACGAGCTGCGGGAGCGGCTGATGCGCCGCCTCCAGGAGAACTTCCGTCCGGAGTTCCTCAACCGCATCGACGAGACCATCATCTTCCGGCGGCTGGAGGCCGAGCAGCTGCGCCAGATCACCGGACTGCTGCTGGAGGAGACCCGCCGCAGGCTGCACGCGCAGGACATCCAGGTGGAGTTCACCACCGCCGCCAAGGACTGGCTCGCCGAGCACGGCTACCAGCCGGAGTTCGGCGCCCGCCCACTGCGCCGGGTGATCCAGCGGGAGGTGGACAACCACCTGTCCCGGATGCTGCTGGAGTCGGCGATCTCGCCCGGGCAGAAGGTCGTCGTGGACGCCCGCGACGGGCAGCTCGCCTTCGACGTGCGCGCGGGGGAGCGGGGCTACACCGCCGCCACGACCTCGCATCCACGATGACCCCGGCGGAACGACAACCGGAGGACGACAGGGCGCACCGGCCCGCCGACCCGCCGGACGACGACGAGCATCCCGACCCGATCCTGGCCTCGCCGACCGCGAACCCTCGCCGTACGCGGGTGCCGGCCGAGGGTCTGCACCCGAAGACCGACCAGGACGACGACCCGGAGACGGCCGGGCCGCCGCGGCGAGAGGAGACCTGATGGTACGCGAAACGCGGCTCGACCCCGAGGTGGAAGTGCTCTGGGAGGACTTCCACGCCGAGGTGAACGTCCCGTCGGAGAAGCTGCGCAGTTGGCTGCTGACCCGGGGCTCCGGCGAGGAGGCGTTCGGGTCCAACCCGGACCTCGACCTGCCCCAGCCCGGCCGGGAGATCCTCAAGGTGCTCAACAAGCGCAAGGTCGACCTCACCCCGGACGACATCGAGGTGATGCGGGAGGCCGTCGAGCGGATCCGCGAGCTGATGGACGCCAAGCCGCCCCGCGGCAACGCCGACGACAGCTGGCGGCACTCCCTGCTCGACCTGGGCCACGATCCACTCGTCGAACGCTGAGCGCGGTCCACGCGCGACGGTGCCGTCCCCGGCGGGGACGGCACCGTTTCCGCGTCCGGCTACTGGCCCTTGTCGGACTCCAGGCTGGCGATGGTCAACCCGGCCGCGTCGGCGGCGGCGTCCCGGTCGCCACGGGTCTGGTCCTCCCGGGTGAGCAGGTTGGCGTACTCGGTGACGTCGGCCGGGTCGGGCACCGCCGGCAACCGGCGCAGGAACGCCTCCACCTCGCGGGTGGCGGCGGTGTGCGCGGCGGCCGCCTGGCGAAGCAGCTCCCGGTCGTCGGCGGGCGGGTAGAGATCGGTCATGTCCGCCAGATACCCGGACAGCGGCCGTTCGCACCGCCACGGGCCGGCCAGTACCGGGCCGGCGCGGGGTCAGACCTCGCTGGGCTGCCGGACGCCGAACCCGGGATTGCGCACCAGCCAGTCCAGGTAGGTGGGGTGCGGCGCCAGCGAGTCGGTGTACGCCGCCTTGGCAGTGGCCAACAGCAACTCGGCGTCGCGTGCCGCCAGCGAGTCGGGGTGCCACCCCAGCAGCAACCGCCACCGCAACGGCACGCCAGCCAGCCGGCGGGTCACCAGGCCGGCCACCGGCCGGAACGTCGCCTGGCAGAGAGCCACCGCCACGCCGGCGTCCACCAGGTCCACACAGCCGCGGATGTCGGTCTCGTACACCTTGCGAGGTGTGAAGCCGGCGCGGGCGCAGGCGGTCGCGAAGCAGTCGCTGAAACAGCCGTCGCCGGGCGCGGCCACCCACTGCTCGTGCCGCAGGTCGCCCAGCCGCACCTCGTCGCGCTCGGCGAGCGGGTGGGTCTCGGGAAGCAGCACCAGCACGGGGTCGACGGCCACCTCGCGCCAGCTCAACCCGAACTCGGCCGACGGGGTGGCGTCACCGCACACGCCGGCGAGCGCGAAGTCCAACCGCCCACCTGCCACCAACTGCGCCAGCTCGTCCACCGACCAGGAGGCGTACGTGGTGATCTGGGCCGGCGGCTGCTCGGCGGCCAGGCGGTGCACCAACCTGCCCAGGATCGGGCTGTTCACCCCACCCAGGCGGTAACCGCGGGGTGCCGTGTTGGCGCCGGCAAGCCGGGCCGCCTCGTCCTGTAGGCCCTTCATCGCCGGTAGCAGCACCCGGGCGCGGGCGAGCACCAGCTCACCGAGCGCGGTGGGTCGTGCCCCGCGCCGGTCCCTGTCGAACAACGGCCCGCCCAGGGTCCGTTCGATCCGCTGGAGCTGGGCGGTGAGCGCTGGCTGGGCGAGCCCCAGCGCCGACGCCGCCTTGGTCACGCTCCCTGTCTCCGCGATCGCACAGACCACCCGCAGGTGTCGCAGCTCCAGGTTCATACGGTGACGGTAGGACCACGCCGCAGCCTGCGGAAGAGGCCAAGCGGATCGGTGAGATTGAATGCACTGCCGAGGTCAGTCGCGCGGCGGCTCCGGCAGGTCCGCCAGGTACGTCGGGCGACGGGTCACCGCGTCACGAACCTTGTCCACCACACCCACCGCCGGCTCGACGATCCGGTTCCACGGCGGCGTCCCCGGGGTGCCCGGATGTGGCCGCGTCGGCGCCGCCTCCTCGGCGATCTCCAACCGGTTGCCCAGCCGGATCAGCTCCTCCTGGGTGGCCACCGCGCGCAGCTCGGCGACGAGCCCGCCGACCCCGTCGACGTGCCGGCGGACCCGCTCGGCGACCTCGGTGAGCGTCTCGTCGGTAAGCCCCTTCAACGCCGTCAGCAGGCCGGCGTCGCCGTCGATTTCCTCGTCCACGCGCCCGGCGTGCTCCGGCAGCGCCGCCCGTACCGCCGGGAGCAGGTACTGCTCCTCGGCCGACAGGTGCCGCGACAGTGCGGCGGTGAGCACCGCCAGCCCGTCGCGCTGAGCGCCTGCCGAGCCGGCCAGCTGGTCCAGCAGCGCCAGCAGCTGCCGGTGCTCGCGGTCCACGATGTCGGCGATGCTGCGGCCACCGGGCCGGTAACCCTCGTCGGGTGCCGGCGGCAACGGTGGCAGGGAGACGGCGGACATGGTGCCCTCCTCGACTGGCGGGCGGAAGCTCCGGCAGGGGACGTGCGGTCGTGGGCGGCGGTACCCGTACCCGGTCGCCGCGAAACCGTCGGGCGGATCCGCCGCCCTGGATGCCCGGACCGCTCGCGTCGATCCGCGGCCCTGGATGCCCTCCTGCCTGCGTTGATCCGTCGACCTGGATGGCGGTCGGTACGGCGTCGACGCGCCGACCTGCGTGCCCGGTCGCATCGCGCCGGTGCGACGACCCGCCGGGCGGCCCGGGCTGGTATGAAGGGGCGATGACGAGCGACGCCGCCCCTGCCCGACCGGACCCCACCGCCGAGGTCGTTGACCTCTGCCGCGACCTGCTGCGCATCGACACCACGAACACGGGGGACAACGCGACGAGCGTCGGCGAGCGCCGCGCGGCCGAGTACGTGGCGGAGAAGCTCGCCGAGGTGGGCGTCGAGTCGGTACTGCACGAGTCCGCGCCCGGGCGGGCCAACGTGGTGGCCCGCATCCCCGGCACCGACCCGAGCCGGGGCGCGCTGCTCGTGCACGGACACCTGGACGTCGTACCCGCCGACGCCGACGAGTGGTCGGTGCACCCGTTCTCCGGCGAGCTGCGCGACGGCTACCTGTGGGGGCGGGGCGCCATCGACATGAAGGACTTCGACGCCATGGTGCTCGCCGTGGTGCGGCACTGGCAGCGCACCGGCGTACGACCCCCGCGCGACATCGTGCTGGCGTACACCGCCGACGAGGAGGCCGGCAGCGACTACGGCGCGCGTTTCCTTGTCGACGATCACCGGGACCTCTTCGACGGCTGCACCGAGGCGATCGGCGAGGTCGGCGGCTTCTCCTACTCGGTGAACGACAGCCAGCGGCTCTATCTCATCGAGACCGCCGAGAAGGGCATCGACTGGCTGCGGCTGCACGCCAAGGGTCGCCCCGGGCACGGCTCGATGATGCACGACGACAACGCCGTCACCGCGCTTGCCGAAGCGGTGGCCCGGATCGGCCAGCACCGCTTCCCGGTGGTGGTCACCGACACCGTGCGGGCGTTCCTGGAGGAGGTCTCCGACCTGCTCGGCGTCGAACTCGACCCGGAGGACCCGGAGACGGCCATCGCCAAGCTCGGCCCGATCGCCAACATCATCGGCGCGACGATCCGCAACACGGCGAACCCGACCCGGTTGGACGCCGGCTACAAGGACAACGTCATTCCCGGCCGGGCCACCGCCACCATCGACTGCCGTAGCCTGCCCGGCCAGTCCGAGCTGCTGGAACGGCAGCTGCGCGAGCTGATCGGCCCGGACATCGCCATCGAGTACATCCAGCGGCAGCCGGCGCTGGAGACGACCTTCGACGGCGACCTGGTCGAGGCCATGTCGGCGGCGCTGCGCGCCGAGGACCCGGGCGCGCGGCCCGTACCGTACATGCTGTCCGGCGGCACCGACGCCAAGGCGTTCTCCCAGCTCGGTATCCGCTGCTTCGGGTTCGCCCCGCTGCGGCTGCCCGCCGACCTGAACTTCTCCGCGCTGTTCCATGGCATCGACGAGCGGGTTCCGGTCGACGGACTACAGTTCGGCGTGCGGGTTCTCGACCGGTTCCTGCGCACCTGCTAGCCGTGTCCGGTAACCGCACCCCGCGCGTTACCTCCCCATCGTGAAGGGACTGCCCCACATGACCGACCAGCACGGTGAGCTGGACGCCGCTCTCGAGCGCGTCATCGAAGCGGCCCGCCGCCACCTGGCCGCCGTACGCGCCGCGCAGGGCCGCGTCGACGACGACGACGTCTGGCAGGCGTACGTGGCGTTGAACAACGCGTCCTTCGCGTACGACGAGCAGTTGCTCGACGCGTTCGGCGAGGTGACGCCGTGGGACGTCGACTCGATCGACCCGGACGAGGCCGACGAGCGCTTCGGCGGCGCAGACGGCGGCGAGGCCAGCGACCCGCACCCCCGGGTGATCTCGGTACGTCAGCGCCGCGACTACCGGGTGCCGAGTGTGGCCGCGCTGCTGAGGGCGGCCGAGGCGGCCCGCCGCGAGGGCACCCCGGAGGACGACGAGCCGGCGCCGGTGGAGGGTGTCGGCGAGGCGGTCCTTGAGCTGCTGCAGAGCGGCGACGGCTCGCTCGGCGCGCTGGACGTGCCCGAGCTGGAGCCTCTGGACGGGGTGGTGATGGTCAGCGAGGTGGGCACCCCTGTCGACCTGGAGTCGTTCGACGACGAGGACGCTGTCGGCCCGTTCCAGCCCGCTGCCGACGACCGGCTGGTCGGTCGGCTCGACGAGCACCCGTTCCTGGAGCTCGACGACGACCACGATCACGCAGGCCACCAGCACTAGACGACGCGACGCGCCCGGCACCCCACCTACGCGGTGGGGCACCGGGCGCGTCGTCGTCCGTTCCGGGTGGCCGGCCCTCGTCAGTACGACAGGCCGGGCTGCGGCTGGTTGACCCGTCGGCGGCGCAGCACCACCTGCCGGGTCCCGTCGCGGAACAGCCGTACCCGGGCCAACTCCCATCCGGAGAACTCCGCCTGGATCGCCAGCTGCGCCGCGGCGGTCAACCGGTCGACGTTCGGCGGCAGCCGCAGCGGCGCGTATTCGTAGTCCATGCCACCCATGCTGCCCAGCCCAGCGGCCGTTCGCCACCCCCTTGCGGGGTGACCGACGACGCGTCGGGGCGCCGACGCCCGCATCTCGACCTGAAGGACGCTTCGCCGGGGTCAGCCGTCGCGCTCCGGGTAGCCAACCGGCACGCCGGAGACGTCGTCGAGCGCCGTGGTGATCTCCTCGGGCAGGGTGATCCGTTCCACCTGGAGCGCGCCGAGCAGCTGCCCGACGGTGCGGGCGCCGAGGATCGGCGCTGTCACCCCGGGCCGGTCCCGGATCCAGGCCAGCGCCACCTCCAGCGGCGAGACGCCCAGCCCGCCGGCCGCGGTCGCCACCGCCTCGACGATGCTGGAGCAGCGAGGCTCCAGGTACGTCGACACGAACCGCTCGAAGTGCGGCGAGGCGGCCCGGGAGTCCGCCGGACGGCCGTGCCGGTACTTGCCGGTGAGCACACCTCGGCCCAGCGGCGACCAGGGCAGCACGCCGAGGCCGAGCGCGCCGCACGCGGGCAGCACCTCCCGCTCCACGCCCCGCTCCAGCAGGGAGTACTCCACCTGGGCGGCGACCACCGGCGCGCGGCCCGGCCAGGCGGTCTGCCAGGCGGCGGCCCGTGCGGTCTGCCAGCCGGAGAAGTTCGACACCCCGACGTAGCGGACCTTGCCGCTGGCCACCGCGTGGTCCAAAGCGGCAAGGGTCTCCTCAAGGGGGGTGTCCGGGTCGTATCCGTGCACCTGGAACAGGTCGACGTGGTCGGTGCCGAGCCGGCGCAGTGACGCGTCCAGGGTGCGCAGCAGGTGGCCACGGGAGCCGTCGCGGCGGCGATTGGTGCCGGGGCGTAACCCGGCCTTGGTGGCGATCAACAGCTCGTCGCGGGGTACGAGGGTGCCCAGCAGCGACCCGATCACCGACTCGGCGTCGCCGTCGCCGTACACGTCGGCGGTGTCGATCAGGTTGCCGCCCGCGTCCAGGTAACTCTTCAGCTGGGCGGCCGCGTCGTCGGCGTCGGTGTCCCGACCCCAGGTCATGGTGCCGAGCGCGAGCCGCGAAACCGCCAGCCCGCTTCGGCCGAGCGGTCGCTGTTGCATGGGTGAACCTTATTTCGAACCTGCCGCCACGGATATCCTCGCTCCCGTCAACTCTGCCGGTTCTGCCGGTTCCGCCTGCGTCGGGCACCCCGACCGGCGGGGGATCATTGGCGGTGAGCCGGTGACGAGGCCCGATTGCGGCATTGCGTAACCTGGTGCGACCTGTGCCACGGATGGGGGAGGACCAGTGCGACTCGGGCTAAGCCTCGGATACCAGACAGCATGGAGCACACCGGCCGATCACCTGGCACTGGCCCAGGAAGCGGACCGGCTCGGCTTCTCGGTGGTGTGGGCCGCGGAGGCCTACGGCTCCGACTCGCCGAGCATGCTCGCCTGGATGGCCGGCCAGACCGAACGGATCGACGTGGGCGCGGCGGTGATGCAGATCCCCGCGCGTACGCCGGCGGCCACCGCGATGACCGCCGCCACCATCGACGCGCTGTCCGGCGGCCGGTTCCGGCTCGGTCTCGGCGTGTCCGGCCCGCAGGTGTCCGAGGGCTGGCACGGGGTGCGGTTCGCCAAGCCGCTGGCGCGGACCCGCGAGTTCGTCGACATCGTCAAGCTGGCCATCGCCCGCAAGGAGGTGGCGTACGACGGCGAGCACTACACGCTGCCGCTGCCGGATGGCCCCGGCAAGGCGTTGCGGTTGAGCTTCCATCCGCCCCGCGAGCACATCCCGATCTACCTGGCCGCCGTCGGTCCGAAGAACCTGGAGCTGGCCGGCGAGATCGCCGACGGCTGGCTTGCCGTGTTCTACGCCCCGGAGTACGCCGACGAGCACCTCGCGGCGGTCGCCGCCGGGCGGGCCAAGGTCGGCAAGGAGCTGGCCGGCTTCGACGTGGTGCCGTCGGTGCCCGTGGTGGTCGGCGACGATGTGGCGTCCTGTGCCGAGCTGGTGCGCTGGTACGCCGCGCTCTACGTCGGCGGGATGGGCAGCCGCAAGCAGAACTTCTACAACCAGCTCGCGACGCGGATGGGCTACGGCGACGCCGCCCGCGAGGTGCAGGACCTGTACCTGGCCAAGCGGCAGCGCGACGCGGCCGCCGCGGTGCCGATGGAGTTCATCGACCGCACGTCGCTGCTCGGACCGAAGGAGCGCATCGCCGACCGAATGCGGGAGTACGCCGCGGCCGGGGTGACGACGCTGTCGGTGAGCCTGTTCGTGGCCGACCGGGACAGCGGCGTGCAGACCCTGCGTACCGTCGCCGAGGCGTTCGATCTTTCGGGAGTTGGGGAGTGACCTGGGTCGAGGCCATCGTCCTGGGCATCGTCCAGGGGCTGACGGAGTTCCTTCCGGTCAGTTCGTCGGGGCATCTGCGGATCACCTCGGCGATCTTCTTCGACCGTGATGCCGGGGCGTCGTTCACAGCTGTCACCCAGCTCGGCACCGAGGCGGCCGTGCTGATCTACTTCGCCAAGGACATCTGGCGGATCACCCGGACGTGGCTGGTCGGGATCAGGGACAAGTCCGTCCGTTCCAGCCTCGACTACCGGATGGGCTGGTACGTGATCGTCGGCTCGATCCCGATCGGGCTGTTCGGTTTCCTCTTCAAGGACCAGATCAAGACGGTCGGGCGCAACCTGTGGGTGGTGGCGACAACCCTCATCGTGTTCGCGTTCGTGCTGGCGTTCGCCGAGTACTGGGGTCGGCAGACCCGCACCCTGGAGAACTTCCGGATGAAGGACGGCGTGGTGATGGGTTTCGCCCAGGCCATGGCGTTGATCCCCGGGGTGTCCCGCTCCGGCGGCACGCTCACCGCCGGTCTGCTGCTCAACCTGACCCGGGAGGCGGCGGCGCGGTACTCGTTCCTGCTGGCCATCCCGGCGGTGGTGATGTCCGGCGTGTTCAGCCTCGGGGACGTCTTCGAGCCGTCCGCTCCGGGCACGTCGGCGCCCTCGGTGGCGCAGATGATCGTGGCGACGGTGCTCGCCTTCGGCATCGGGTACGCGGCAATCGCCTGGCTGCTGCGCTACGTGGCCCACCACACCCTGTACGTCTTCGTGCTGTACCGGGTGGCCCTGGGCACCCTGGTCCTCGCGCTGCTGTTGACGGGCACGGTCAGCGCCACCTGATTCCTGCGCGTTCCCGCCGGCCTCCGACCTCCGCAGTGAGTTCGGGGGCCGGTGTGCGTTCGGGGACGATGCCGTCGTGCATTCTGCGCATTTCGGATAAGTAGCTCAGAGCGCACCTACTCTTTCCCTGTCGGGGGTGACGTCTCGAACGGGACGTGCCGTCAGCTCGCGGGAGAGGGGCGACCGTGGCCGCCAGCGGCGCGAAGCGCGGGCGGGGGAGACCACCACGCCGCAACCTCGTCGCGGTCCTCTCGATCGTGGTGCTCTCCGGCGCGCTGTTCGGCTATGACCAGGGCGTCATCAGCGGGGCGTTGCGCGACATCCGGCAGACCTTCGACGCGGACACCTTCGCCGTCGAGGTGGCGGCGAGTTGGGTGACTCCCGGTGCGCTCGTGGGCGCGCTGCTCGGTGGCCATCTCGCCGACCGCATCGGTCGCCGGGGTGCGCTGTGGGTGGCCGCCGTCGCGTTCGGGGCGGGCACCATCGCGCAGGCGTTCGCCCCGGTGATCGGGGTCATGTTCGGTGCGCGGCTGATCCTGGGTCTGGGCATCGGGGTGGCCTCGGTCGCCGGCCCGATGTACGCGGCGGAGGCCGCGCCGGAGCGGATCCGGGGCAGCCTGCTCGCGGTCTACCAGTTCTCCACCACGTTCGCGATCTTCATCGGCTACCTGGCCGACGAACTGTTCGAGGCGGGCAACTCCTGGCGTTACCTGCTCGCGGCGGCGGTCCTGCTGGGGGCGGCCCTCGCCCTGGTCACCACAGTGATCCCCGACTCGGCCGTCTGGTACGTCGGGCGGGGCGACAAACGCAGGGCACAGGCGTCGCTGACGGCGACGGTGCCGGAGCGGAAGGTGCCCGAGCGGCTGCACGCCATCGAGGAGAGCCTCGCGGCCGGCAAGGCGGGCTGGCGGGAGGTGCTCTCGCGACAGTGGCGGCGCCCGCTGGCGCTGGGTGTGGGCCTTGCCCTGTTCCAGCAACTGACCGGAATCAACGGGATCATCTACTACGCCGATCCGATCTTCTCGGCCGCCGGTTTCCACACCCCGCAGGAGCAGTTGGCCGCCACCACCTGGGCGATCGGCGCTGTCGATTCACTCTTCACGCTTGTGGCGGTGGCCTTCCTGGACCGGCTGGGCCGCCGTCCGCTGCTGCTGGTCGGGTTGCTGGGCATGGCGGTCTCGCTCGTCGTGGTGAGCGTCAGCTTCGCGAAGATGGACCCGGCGGCGCAGGCGGCCGGGGCGACCGGGCACCATCCCACCGACGCGGGCATCTTCCTGCTCATCGGCGTGGTCATGTTCGTGGCGTTCTACGCGATGTCGATCGGCCCCACCGCCTGGACGGTCATCAACGAGATCTTCCCGGGGCGCATCCGGGGCAGGTGCGTGGCGATCGCGTCGGCCACGCACTGGGGCTCGGAGTACCTCATCACCCAGTTCTTCCTGACCATGCTCAGCACCCTGGGGCGGTCGGGCGTGTTCGCGCTGTTCGCCGGCACCTGCGTGCTCGGCTTCCTGTTCGTATGGCGGTACCTGCCGGAGACGAAGGGCAAGACCCTCGAACAGATCCAGCAGATGTGGCGATCCGACGCCAGCGCCCGCCATCCGCACCGCTCCCGGTGACAGCCGGATGGCCTGGATCGCACAACTCGTTCTGGTTCCGGGTTTCTGACTCGGTGCGCAGTGGTGAGGCGTACGGTCGGTTCATAAGGCATAAAACCGACCTATGCCTACATAGCGCAGGCTAGAGGACATACCGGGCGCGAGTCCCAGAGGTGGGTCCGCCGGCTGGTGTTCCCGATCGAACAGTCACGAAGGACCAGGACAGTGCATCTGACGCCGAAGGAATTCGACAAGCTGACGATTCTCTCGATGGCAATGGTCGCCAATGCCCGCAAGGCCCGGGGGATCAAGCTGAACCACCCGGAGGCCGTCGCGGTGATCTGCGCGGCGGCGCTGGAGGGCGCCCGTGAGGGCAAGACCGTCGAAGAGGTCATGAACGACTCCCGCACGGTGCTGGGCGTCGACGACGTGATGCCGGGCGTGGCGGACATGGTTCCCATGCTCCAGGTCGAGGCGGTGTTCACCGACGGCTCCCGACTGATCACTGTGCACTCACCGATCCAGTAGGCGCACCAGCGCAGACGCGGTCTCCAGGAAGGCGGAGCAGAAATGACCAAGCAGCATCCCGGGCCCAACTCGAAGCATCTGCGACCCATCGGCGGCTACATCCTGAGCGACCAGCCGCTGGAGTTGAACGAGGGTCGGCCGGTGACGGAAGTCGTCGTCCAGAACACCGGTGACCGGCCCATTCAGGTCGGCTCGCACTTTCACTTCTTCGAGGTCAACCGCATGCTCGCGTTCGACCGCGAGGCGGCCTTCGGCAAGCGGCTGAACATCCCGGCGACGACGTCCATCCGCTTCGAGCCCGGCGACAAGAAGACGGTGGAGCTGATCCCCTTCGCCGGGGTGCAGCGGGTCTACGGGTTCAACGGGCTCGTGCAGGGGTGGACCGGCAGCCAGTCGGCCCCGAGTTACCGGCCGGACCGGACCGAGGCGATCCACAACGCCAGGACGCGCGGCTTCAAGTTCGGCCCGGAGCAGCAGGACGACTCCAAGGGCAAGAAAAAGTAGATCCACTATCCCGCAGGGCTGGCAGCCGCGGGCAGGAGAGATGATTCGATGAGCCAGATATCTCGGCAAGAGTATTCGGGAATGTTCGGCCCGACGACGGGCGACCAGATCAGGCTGGGCGACACCGACCTGTACATCGAGATCGAGAAGGACCTGCGGGTCCTCGGCGACGAGGTGATGTACGGCGGGGGCAAGACGCTGCGCGACGGCATGGGCGTGCAGAACCAGTACACGAACGCCGAGGGTGGCCTGGATCTGGTCATCACCAACGTGACGATCGTCGACGCGACCCTCGGCGTGGTCAAGGCCGACGTCGGGATCAAGAACGGCAAGATCGCCGGCATCGGCAAGGCCGGAAACCCCAACATCATGCAGGGTGTCACGCCCGAACTGGTGACCGGGCCGGGCACCGACGCCATCTCCGGCGAGCACCTCATCCTGACCGCGGGCGGCATCGACGCGCACGTGCACCTTGTCGCGCCGCAGCAGGCGTACGCCGCCCTCAGCAACGGCGTCACCACCCTGTGGGGCGGCGGCACCGGTCCGTCGGACAGCAGCAACGGCGTCACCATCACCCCCGGGCCCTGGAACATCCATGCGATGATGCGGGCCTTCGAGAACATCCCGATCAACATCGGTCTGATGGCGAAGGGCAACAGCACCGGCCGCGCCCCGCTGGTCGAGCAGATCATGGCCGGCGCGCCGAGCTTCAAGATCCACGAGGACTGGGGTGCGCCGCCCGCGGTGATCCGCGCCTGCCTGGACGTCGCCGACGAGTTCGACGTGCAGGTCAGCATCCACACGGACACCCTCAACGAGAGCGGCTACCTGGAGGACTCCGTCGCGGCGTTCGAGGGCCGCACGATCCACACCTTCCACACCGAGGGCGCCGGCGGTGGCCATGCGCCGGACGTCATCAAGATCGCCAGCCAGATGAACGTGTTGCCGAGCTCGACAACGCCGACGGTGCCGTACGGCATCAACAGTCAGTCCGAGCTCTACGACATGATCATGGTCTGCCACAACTTCAACCCCAAGGTCCCCTCCGACGTCGCATTCGTCGAGAGCCGTATCCGGACCGAGACGATCGCCGCCGAGGACGTCCTGCTCGACGAGGGCGTCATCTCGATGATGCAGAGCGACTCGCAGGCCATGGGGCGCGTCGGTGAGACCTGGCTGCGGACCATCCAGCTCGCCGGGCAGATGAAGACCGTGCGCGGCAAGCTCGCCGAGGACTCCAGCGCCAACGACAACTTCCGGGTGCTGCGGTACGTCGCCAAGATGACCATCAACCCGGCCATCACCCAGGGCATCTCGCACGTGCTGGGATCCGTGACGCCGGGCAAGATGGCCGACCTGGTGCTCTGGGAGCCCGCCTTCTTCGGTACCAAGCCGAAGATGGTCCTCAAGGGCGGCATGATCGCCTGGTCGATCATGGGCGACCCGAACGCCTCGCTGCCGACACCGCAACCGGTCTACTACCGGCCCATGTACGGCGCGTTCGGCAACCAGATCGCCAAGACCTGCGTGACCTTCGTGTCCCGTGCCGCACACGAGGCCGGCGTCGCCGAGCAGCTCGGCCTGCAACGGCAGGTCATTCCCGTGTACCGGACCCGAGGTCTCACCAAGAGGGACATGGTCCGCAACGACCGTACCCCCAAGCTGGAGGTCGACCCGGAGACCTTCGCGGTGACGATGGACGGCGTGCACGCGACAGTGCCGCCGGCCCGGACGCTGCCCCTGGGCCAGCTCTACTTCTTCAGCTGACATCCCCCGCACGCCTGCGCCGCCGTGCGCGGCTGCGGCGCACCTACCGAAAGGAGACGCCCGTGCTCGTCGAGACGGTGCTGGGCAACATGAACGAGCCGGACTGGATGCTGCGGCTCAAGGAGGCGCGCATCGACGACCTGGTCCTCGACCAGTGGGACGCCCAGAAGAGCCGGATCCGCAAGATGACCAGTTCCGGGGCGGAGTTGTCCGTCGCGCTGGCCCGCGGCGTCCGGCTGCGCGACGGCGACGTCCTCGCCTGGGACGACCTGACCGCCACCGCGGTGGTGGCCCGGGTGCAGTTGGGCGAGGTGATGGTGGTCCACCTCGACAAGTTGCGCGGCGAGTCCGCCGAGCTGCTCATCCGCTCGGCAGTCGAGCTCGGCCACGCGATCGGCAACCAGCACTGGCCGGCCGTCGTCAAGGACACCAGGATGTACGTTCCGCTCACTGTGGACCGCAAGGTCATGGACTCGGTGATGCGCACCCACGCCTTCACCGGGATCACGCACGAGTTCGTGCCCGGCACCGAGATCATCGCGTACCTGGCGCCGCACGAGTCGCGGCGACTGTTCGGCGGCGCCGACTCGACGCCGCACTCCCACCTCCCCGCCGACCTCAACTGAGCGGGGCCGGACGGTGCGAACCATGGCCGAGACCCTGAAGCTGCTCCAATTCGGCGACTCGGTCTTCCCGGTCGGCGCGTTCTCCTTCTCCAGCGGCCTGGAGATGGCCGTCGAGCACGGCGTCGTGCACGACCGGACGACCCTTCAGGACTACGTCCGGACTGTCACCCGGCTCGCCGCCACCGGAGACGGCGTGGCACTGCTCGCCGCGCACCGGGCCGCCCTGACCGGGGACCTCGACCGGATCAGGTCCGCGGACGACGCCGTCCACCAGCGCAAGATCAACGAAGAGATGCGGACCATGTCCGTGCGGATGGGGCGCAAGCTGGCCGAGGCCGCGACCCGGATCGTCGGAGAGACGCTGCTCAAGAAGCGGCTCAACGAGTCGGCGGCCGGAACGCCTGTCACCTATCCGGTCGCGCTCGGGGTGGTCTTCGCCGACCTCGGGGTGCCCGAGGAGGACGCGTTCGCGGCCCACCAGTACGGCGCGGCGTCGACGGTGCTCAGCGCCGCCATCCGGTTGATGCGTGTCGACCACCTCGACGCGCAGTCGATCCTCTTCGCTGTCAACGAGAAGGTCAGCGACGACTACCGCGACGTGCGCACCGCTGGGCTGGAGGACATGCAGACCTTCGGGCCGCACCTCGACGTCCTGGCCGCCGCACACCAGCACATCCACGTGCGGATGTTCATGAGCTGAACCCGCATTTCCCGAACCGAACCGTACCCAGAAGGACAGGTCACAACATGAAGTCGGCAAGTCGTATCGGTGTCGGCGGCCCGGTGGGCAGCGGCAAGACCGCGATCATCGAGGCTGTCGTGCCGCGGCTCGTGGAGAACGGGCTGCGAATACTGGTGATCACGAACGACGTGGTCACCACGGAGGACGCCAAGCACGTCCGGCGGGCGCTGACCGGGGTCCTGGTCGAGGAGCGGATCATCGGGGTGGAGACCGGCGCCTGCCCGCACACGGCAGTGCGGGAGGACCCGAGCATGAACCTCGCCGCCGTGGAGGACATGGAGTCCAAGTTCCCGGACAGCGACGTCGTGCTCATCGAGAGCGGCGGCGACAACCTCACACTGACCTTCAGCCCGGCCCTCGTCGACTACTTCATCTACGTCATCGACGTCGCGGCCGGCGACAAGATCCCGCGCAAGAACGGCCCGGGCATCTCCAAGTCCGACATCCTCGTCATCAACAAGACCGACCTGGCGCCCTACGTGGACGCCGACCTCGGTGTCATGGCCCGTGACGCGGACATGATGCGCAACGGCAAGCCCGTCGTGTTCACCAACTGCAAGACGGGCGAGGGAATCGACGAGCTGGTCTCGCTGATCCGTCGCAACGCGCTCTTCGACGCCGAAGTGGTCGCATGATCACACTGGACAGCGCGCGGGAGCTGGAGCCGTACCAGGACCAACCGGCCCAGCTACCCGCAGCGTCCAACGGCAAGGTCGGCATCCTGCGCCTGGGGTTCGAGCGGCGCGGAGACCGCACGATCCTGCGCGACCTCTTCCGGCAGTCGCCGCTGCTCGTGCAGCGGGCGCTCTACTGGGACGAGGAGATGCCGGACCTGCCGTGCGTCATGATCCTCACCACCTCCGGTGGCGTGCTCCAGGGCGACCGCCTGCACATGGACGTCGCTCTCGCCCCCGGCAGCCAGGCGCACCTGGTGACCCAGTCCGCCACCAAGATCCAGGAGATGGACGCCAACTACGGCACCCAGATCCAGACGTTCACCTTGGCCGAGGACACCTACCTCGAATACCTGCCGGAGCCGGTGATCCCGTACCGGGCCAGCCGGTTCGCCACCGACACCCGGGTACGCCTCGCGGGAAGCGCCACGATGCTGTACGGCGAGATCCTGCAACCCGGCCGGAAGTACTACCGTGACGGCGAACTCTTCGCGTACGACCTCTTCTCGAGCGCGCTGCGCGCGGAGCGTCCCGACGGCCGGCAGTTGTTCGTGGAGAAGTTCGTGGTGGCCCCCGGGCAGTTCGACGTGGCGCGGGTCGGGGTCATGGACCGCTTCCACATCTTCGGCAACGTCGTGCTGCTCACCGACCCCGAGCGGGCGGCACGGGTCCTGCACCGGACCTCGACGCCGGTCTGGGACGAGCAGACCCCACTTGCCAGCGCCGTCACCCGGCTGCCCAACGACGCGGGTCTCATCTTCAAGGTCCTGGGCCAGGAGACCGAGCCGGTACGCGCGGCGGTACGCGCCTTCTGCGTGGCCGCCCGCGAAGAGGTGACCGGCCGGACCTTCCCGCCGGCGTTCAGCTGGCGTTGACCGAGAGGAAGAATGTCGTGACCGCAGTGGTGCACGGGTGGGACGGGCTCGCCGACCGCAACCCGTTTGTCGGGTTCGTCGACGCCTGCCTGCGCGGGCCGGCGCAGGTCGTCTTCCAGAACAACCCCCTGACCGGCCTGCTGATCCTCGTGGCGGTCGCCTGGGGTGCCGTCGAGAACGGGCAGCCACGGATCTTCGGGGGAGGGGTCGTCGGCCTGCTCGTCGGCACCGCCACGGCCGTTGTCCTGCGGGCCGACAACGCCTCGCTGCGCAAAGGGCTGTTCGGCTTCAGCCCGTTTCTGACCGGCATCGCCGTCCCGACGTTCCTGGACGACCGGCCGCTCATGTGGCTCTACCTGGTGCTCGGCGCGATCGCCACGACAGTGGTCACCCTGGCCCTGAACACGATCTTCAAGACGTGGGGGCTGACCGCCTTCACCATGCCGTTCGTGCTGACCACCTGGGTGCTGCTGATGGCCGCGTACCAGTTCGACAGGTTCACAGTGCTCACCAACCTGAAGCCGATGTTCCCCGGCGAGGGGCAGCTGACCGGTGGTCGCTTCGACTGGGACCTGATCCCCACCTTCCTGCGCGGGGTGTCCCAGGTCTTCCTGATCAACAGCTGGGTCACCGGGCTGATCATCCTGGTCGCGCTGCTGATCAACTCCCGCTGGTCGGCGCTCTTCGCGGTGGTCGGCGCCGTCGGCGCGACGCTGCTGGCGCTCTGGTTCGGCGCCGACGCGGCCTCCCTCGACAAGGGTCTGTTCGGCTTCAACGCGGTCCTGACGGCGATCGCCGTGGGCGCGGTGCTGCACCGCCCCGGCGCGCTCGTGACTGTCTACACGCTCTTCGGAATCGCGCTCACCCTCTTCGTCCAACTAGCCCTGGCCACAGTCCTCACCCCGCTGGGCATCCCGGTGCTGACCGGACCGTTCAACATCGCCACCTGGCTGCTGTTGCTGCCCCGGCGGCACTTCGCGCCGGTGCCCAACCACGAACGAGTCAAGGAGTCCGTCGTCAGCGCGGTGCGACACACCGTCTGACGTACCGAGAGGAAAGGTGAGCTCCCATGCTCGCTCAGGAAGCGGTGAACTCGGGCGACACCGCCTGGGTGCTCGTCTGCACCGGCCTGGTGTTGTTCATGACCCCCGGCCTGGCCGTCTTCTACGGCGGGATGGTCCGCACCCGCAACGTGCTCGCCATGCTCCAGCAGAACATGATCGCGCTGGGCGTCGTCAGCCTGACCTGGGTGCTCGTGGGATACACGATCGCCTTCGGCGACGACGCCGGCAGCGGCCTCCTCGGCAACTTCGAGTTGTTCGGGCTCACCGACCTGGGGGTCCCGCCCGCGCCTCACCTGCACGTGGTCGCCGGTCAGGTCACCATCCCCACACTGGCGTTCGTGGCGTACCAGATGATGTTCGCGGTGATCACGCCCGCTCTCGTCACCGGCGCCACGGCCGGCCGGTTGAAGTTCATCGGCTGGGTGGTGTTCATCGCCATCTGGTCCATCGTGGTCTACGCGCCGATCGCCCACTGGCTCTGGCACCCCGACGGGCTGCTGGCCCGGTTCGGAACCCAGGACTGGGCCGGCGGAATGGTGGTGCACGCCTCGGCGGGCGCCGCCGTCCTGGCCACCCTGATGGTCGTCGGACGCCGTCGCGGCTGGCCACACACCGCCGCCCCGCCCAACTCCATTCCGCTGACCATCCTCGGAGCGGGCATCCTCTGGTTCGGATGGTTCGGCTTCAACGGCGGCGACGGACTCCAGGCCAACGGTGTGGCAGCCCAGGCGCTCATCAACACCCACCTCGCGGCGGCCGCCGGCATGCTCGTCTGGCTCGTCGCCGAACGCGCCAAGGACGGCCACAGCACCGTCGTGGGCGGCGTCTCCGGGGCCGTCGCGGGCCTCGCGACCATCACACCCGCCGCCGGGTACGTCAACACGCTGTCCGCCATCGCCATCGGCGCGATCGCCGGCCTCGTCTGCCACACCGCGCTGCGGTTGAAGTACCTGCTGCGGCTCGACGACGCCCTCGACGTCCTCGCTGTCCACTTCGTCGGCGGCATGCTCGGCTCGCTGCTTGTCGGCTTCTTCGGCAACAGCGGCACCAACCCGCTCGGCAAGGACGGCATCTTCTTCGGCGGAGGCGGATCCCTGCTCTGGCACCAGATCGTCGGCGTGATCTGCGTGGTGATCTTCTCGTTCGTGCTCAGCTGGTTGATCGCCGCCGGAGTGCAGGCGGTCATCGGGCTGCGCGCCCCGACCGACACGCAGGACAACCTCGACCACGCGCAGCAGGGCACCGACGCGTACCACCTGGGCGGCGTCGCCGGGCTCAACGGCACCGGCGCGCCCGAGCGCCGCCGGACGGGACGAAACCGTTCCACCGCCCAGCCCGCCCGCAGCGGTCCGGCCGCCCAGCCAGTCCAGCCTGGTCAGCCGGCACGGCAGGTGCGGCTTGTCACCGCGACTGTCGACCCGGCGCGACTGCCGACCACCCGGGAGCTGCGGGAAGCACTGCTCGACGCGGGCGCCACCTCCATCGTCGTCTCCGACGCCACTGTCTCGACAGCCCAGCCGGCCGCCCGCGCGCTGCCCCGCGGCTACTGGCTGGACCAGGACCTGCTGGACCGTGCCCGCGTCGAGGTCGTGGTGGAGCGCGACGCCGTGCCGGCCGTGCTGAACGTCCTCGGCGGGTACGGCGCCGACCGGTCGGACAGCTTCGTGCAGGATGTCCAGCCCGCCACGGACGTCCGCTGACCTGGCACCCGGGCCGGCGTTGCCGCACCGCGCCGCGTACCGGCCCCCGGCAGGTCATAGGGTGATCCTCGTGGCGACCCTTCTGCTTCTGCGACACGGCCGGACCACCGCGAACGCCGACGGCGGCCTGGCCGGCCGCCAGCCCGTCGAACTGGACGACACGGGCCGCGCCCAGGCGAGCGCGGTCGGCGAACGACTGCGGGCCGTGCCGCTCGCGGCGGTGGTGACCAGTCCGCTGATCCGCTGCCGGCAGACCCTGGAGCTGGCGCTACCGCAGGCCACGCCCACCGTGGAGGAGGGGCTGATCGAGTGCGACTACGGCAGCTGGGAGGGACAGCCGCTCAAGAAGCTCGCCAAGGAGCCGATCTGGCCCGTCGTCCAGCAGCACCCGAGCGCGGCGGTCTTTCCCGACGGCGAGGCGATGGCGGCTATGGCGGCGCGTGCCGTGGCGGCCGTACGGGCCTGGGACGCCCGGGTCACCGCCGAGCACGGGCCCGAGGCGGTCTGGCTGGCATGCAGCCACGGAGACGTGATCAAGGCGATCGTGGCGGACGCTCTCGGCGTACACCTTGATCTTTTTCAGCGGATCGTGGCTGACCCGGCCTCGGTGACCGCGATCCGGTTCACGTCGTTGCGGCCGTTCCTCCTGCGCCTCAACGACACCGGCGGCGACCTGGCCACGCTGGTGCCGCCGCCGCGCAAGCGGCGTAGGCGGGCGACCCGCGCGACCGACTCCGACGCCGCCGTCGGCGGCGGGGCCGGTGCGGCCGAGTGAGCCGCGCCACGAGCCCTCAGCGCGCCTCTGGGCCGCGTGTCCCACGGGCGGCGGTGGGCCGCGCCACGAGCCCTCAGCGCGCCTCTGGGCCGCGTGTCCGGGCCGCGTGTCCCACGGGCGGCGGCGAGCTCGCCGCGGGGCGTCCGCGCGGCCGCCACGCCCGGTGGCAACCCCTCGAACGCCGGGCGTGCCGCCCGTGCGGCGATTCGGGTCGGTGGGGTGCGCAACGCGATGACGGGCCGGATAGGGTCGTGGGTATGACCCACCAGGTGCACGCCTTCGAACCGCCGGAGCGGTTCGTCGCCGGGACTGTCGGGCCGCCGGGGGAGCGCACGTTCTTCCTACAGGCCCGAGGCGGCGGCAGGCTGGTCAGCGTCGCGCTGGAAAAGGTCCAGGTGTCCCTGCTCGCCGAAAAGCTGGAGGAACTGCTCACCGAGGCGCAGCGTCGCTTCGGGGTGGACCTGCCCGAGCTGGCGCCGGTGGTCGGCGACAACGAGCCACTGGACACGCCTGTCGACGAGGAGTTCCGGGTCGGGACGCTCGGGCTGGCCTTCGACGTGGACACCGCGACGGTGGTGATCGAGGCGATCGCCGCTGGAGAGGTGGAGCCCGAGGTCGAGCTGGGCGACGATGACGACGACTCCGACGACGACGATGACGACGACGAGCCGGACGAGGACCTGGATCGGCTCCGGGTCCGGCTCACCCCGCAGGCCACCCGCCAGTTCATCGAGCGGGCCCGGCGCGTGGTGAACGCGGGCCGGCCGCCGTGCCCGCTGTGCGGCCAACCGTTGGATCCCGCCGGGCACCTGTGCCCGCGGCACAACGGTTACCACCGGTGACCTCGTCCGGTTTGCAGCCTCGCCAGGACGGCGACGCCGCGCTGCGCCTGTTGCGCGACGGCACGCTCGACCTGGAGGGGCGGCTCGTCGACGCGTCGAACACGACACTGCGCGGCATCCTGACACTCGACGGCGCGACGGCCCGCTGCGTCTACAAGCCGGTCCGTGGCGAGCGTCCGCTGTGGGACTTTCCCGACGGCACGCTGGCCGGCCGGGAGGTGTCCGCGTACCTGGTCTCCCAGGCCACCGGCTGGGATCTGGTGCCGCCGACGGTGCTGCGCGACGGCCCGTTCGGCCCGGGTTCCTGCCAGCTCTGGATCGACGAGCCGGAGGACGCCGAACCGCTCGTCGGCTTCGTGCCCGCCGAGGCGTTGCCACCGCGGTGGTTTCCGATCGCGGCGGCCCGCGACGACGACGGCGCGGCGTACGCCCTCGCCCACGCCGACGACCCGCGACTGGCCCGCCTCGCCGTCCTCGACGCGGTGATCAACAATGCGGACCGCAAGGGCGGTCACGTGCTTGTCGGCGCGGACGACCGGATCTACGGCGTCGACCACGGGGTGAGCTTCCATGTCGAGTCGAAGCTGCGCACTGTCCTGTGGGGTTGGGCCGGCCGGCAGTTGCCGCCGGACGCGGTGGAGATGCTGGGCGCGCTTGCCGGGCAGGTCGCCGGGCCGCTGGGCGCGGAGCTGGCCGACCACCTGACCATCAGCGAGGTCGCGGAGCTGGCCGCCCGCATCGACCGACTGCGGGACACCGGTCGCTTCCCGCAGCCACCCGAGGACTGGCCGGCGGTGCCCTGGCCGCCCATGTGAGCCGCTGTCATTTTGATCACCGGTGGGGCGACTCGGGCGGGCCCGAGGGCTGGCTAGGCTGAGGCCCATGGAGTCTTGGGCGGGACACGAGGTGCCACGGCTGCCGGGCAGGGGCGAGCCGCTGGCGTTGTACGACTCGGCGCGGCAGGGTATCCACCCGAGCGAGCCGGTTGGCGCGGGAAGCATGTACGTCTGCGGCATCACGCCGTACGACGCCACGCACCTCGGCCACGCCGCCACCATGATCACGTTCGATCTGGTGCAGCGGATGTGGCGCGACGCCGGCCGTGCGGTGCACTACGTGCAGAACGTCACCGACATCGACGATCCGCTGCTGGAGCGGGCCGAGCGCGACGGCGAGGACTGGGTGGTCCTCGCCATGCGCGAGACGGCGCTGTTCCGGGAGGACATGGAGGCGCTGCGGATCATCCCGCCGGAGCACTACGTGGGCGCTGTCGAGTCGATCCCGGACATCGCCGACAAGGTCGAGGTGCTCGTCAAGGACGGTGCCGCGTACCGGCTCGACGACGGCACCGGCGACATCTACTTCGACATCTCCGCCACCGGCCGGTTCGGCTACGAGTCGAACCTGACCCGTGAGCAGATGCTGGAGATCTTCCCCGAGAACGGCGGCGACCCGGACCGGGCCGGCAAGCGCGACCCGCTCGACCCGCTGCTGTGGCGCGGCGCACGCGAGGGCGAGCCGTCCTGGCCCGGCGGCGAGCTGGGGCCGGGCCGCCCGGGCTGGCACATCGAGTGTGCCGTCATCGCGTTGAACCTGCTCGGCGACCGGATCGACGTGCAGGGCGGCGGCAACGACCTGCTGTTCCCGCACCACGAGGCGTCCGCCGCGCACGCCGAGCGGCTCACCGGCCAGGCGCCGTTCGCCCAGCACTACGTGCACGCCGGCATGATCGGCCTGGACGGCGAGAAGATGTCGAAGTCCCGCGGCAACCTGGTCTTAGTGTCGCGGCTGCGCGCCGACAAGGTCGACCCGATGGCGATCCGCCTGGCGCTGATCTCCGGG
Organism: Micromonospora sp. NRRL B-16802; assembly: GCF_001279555.1. NCBI lineage: Bacteria > Bacillati > Actinomycetota > Actinomycetes > Micromonosporales > Micromonosporaceae > Micromonospora > Micromonospora sp. NRRL B-16802. The sequence continues at coordinate 109,184 of NZ_LGEB01000059.1, forward strand.
CACTACCGCAGCAACCGCACCTGGACCGACGACGTGCTCACCGTCGCCCAGGAGCGCCTGGCCCGCTGGCGGCAGGCCGCCGCAGCGCCCGCCGGGCCGTCCGGGGCCGAGCTCCTTGCCGGGGTACGCCAGCGCCTCGCCGACGACCTCGACACCCCCGGGGCGCTGGCGGTAGCCGACCGCTGGGCCGACGCGACGCTGGCCGGAGCGACAGAAGATCCGGAAGCGCCCGCCCTCTTCGCCAAGACAATGGACGCCCTACTAGGCATCCGCCTCTGACCCGTAGGCCCGGCGGCGTAGGTTGCGCTTGACGGCGGCGTGCGCGCGCCGATTCACGCGGCGGCACGGGCGGGCACAGCCGTCGCCACGATTCCGGCCTGAAGATGCCGTCGGTCACGCCCGAAGGCTCTCAAAAGCCCAAGCGCTGCCCTCAGACGCCGACTAGACCGGCCATCCGAGCGTTGATCGACTCGCGTTCCTTGAAACTGCGGCATCCACCGCAGCCGGACACCCCGATTACAAGGAGCCCGAGTCGATCAAGGGGGCGCCCGCGCTGTGCCGCGCCGCGCTGTTTCTTGTTGCGCCCCTCAGAAGCCGATCTTGCCCTCTGGTCGCCGATATGGCCTGATCTGTCCCGACCGTGAAGACAGAAGGCACAAGATCGCGGGGAAGTGGGCCGCCAGGGCTCGGAACTCCCGCCGATCATGGACTTGTGGTGCCCCGCGAAAGGTGCACAACGGCCCATACCGGCCACCACAACTCCATGATCGACGCGGGAGCGGGAGCGGGAGCGGGAGCGGGAGCGGGAAGCGGGAGGCGGGAAGCGGGAAGCGGGAAGCGGGGCACGGCGAGCGGGGCACGGGAAGCGGGAAGCAGCGCGCGGGGCACGGGGCACGGGGCACGGGGGGCAGCGAGCGGGCGCGGGGCGCGGGGCGCGGGGCGCGGGGCGCGGGGCGTGCCAAAGCGGGGTCGTTGCGGGCGCGGCGGGGTGCTGGTTTTGGGCGGCTGGAGTGGGCGAAGTCAGCCCAGGACCAGGCCGGGGTCGGGCTCCGGGTCTGGGGTTGGGGCGGGGATCTTGTACTCCTCGGTGAGGGTGGTCATGGGGCCGGGCCAGGTGGCCTGGGCTACCTCGATCGGCTTGCGGTGGCCGTCGTACGCCACGTGCAGCAGGTGCAGCACCGGGGTGTCGGGCCGGATCTGCAGCGTCTCGGCCTCCTCGCGGCTGGGCTGCCGGGCGCTGATCGTGTCGGTGGCCGAGACGTAGCGGCGCCCGGTTGCCTCTTCGGCCTCCTGGTAGAGGGGGCGCCCGAACGCCTCGGCGCGCTCCAGCGAGGTCCCGGCGGTGTCTCTGGGCAGGAACCAGGAGGCGCCCACCTCGACGGGGGAGTCGTCGGTGCGGACGAGGTGGCGGCGGCAGAGCAGGTCGGTGCCGTCGGGGACCCCGAACGCGTCGGCTACCTCGGCGGGGGCGGGGGCGCGACCGACCGAGATGAGTTGCTGACGGTACCGGGCGGCGAGGTCGGTGTGGTATCCGCGAAAGCCGCCGTACCGGCCTCGGGAGAGCCGGTTGAGTCGACGTCGGGTGCCGCGGACGTACGTACCGGAGCCGGGTTTGGTGATCAGGATGCCCTCGACCCGCAGCTGGTCGACGGCGCGCTGCACGGTCTGCTTGGCGACGCCGAACATCTCGGCGATGGCCGGGATGGACGGCAGTCGTTCGCCGGGACCCCAGTCACCGCGGCGCACCTGGGCCTTGAGCTGCGCGGCGATCTGGCGGTGCGGGAACTCGGCTGCCCCGGGATTGATCTGCATCGCCGCCTCCTCAACCATAGCTAGGTTCCTAGGATGCCTTAGAGGGTGTGACGGCGCCACCCCGGACACGCACAACGATCTGACTGCGCACACGAACCGGAGAACAACAAAAGCGGGCCCCGGACAACGAAGTCCGAGGCCCGCGTCGAACGGGGGAGAGGCAGCTACCAGGAGCCGGCGGTGGGGCCGGCCGAGCCGCCCCGGCGCCGTAGGTACTTCTCGAACTCCTGAGCGATCTCGTCACCGGTCAGCGGGGTGATGCCCTCGTCGCCGACCCGTTCCTCCAGCTCGCGGACGTACTCGCCGAGTTCGGCGTCCTGCTCGGCGGCGCTGCGTACCCGCTGCTCCCACTCGGCGGACTCTTCGGCCAGGTCGGCCATCGGCACCGGCAGGTCGACGACCTCCTCGACGCGGTGCAGCAGGGCGAGGGTGGCCTTGGGGCAGGGCGGGTTGTTGGCGTAGTGCGGCACGTGCACCCAGAACGAGACGGCGTCGACCTCGGCGCGGGTGCAGGCGTCGTGCAGCACCCCGACGATGCCGGTGGGCCCGTCGTAGCGGGTGGGGGTGAGCTGGTAGCGCTCGGCGGCCTGCGCGTCGGAGGCGCTGCCGCTGATCGGCAGCGGCCGGGTGTACGGCACGTCGGCCAGCAGGGCGCCCAGCAGCACCACCCGTTCCACTTCAAGGCTGTGGCAGATCTCCAGCACCTGCTCGCAGAACGTCCGCCACCGCATGCTCGGCTCGATGCCTCGGATCAGCACCACGTCACGGTCGGTGCCCTCGGGGCTGGCCACCATGAATCGGGTCGTCGGCCACTCCACCCGGCGGGTCTCCCCGTCGGCCATGGTGATGGTGGGCCGGCTGACCTGGAAGTCGTAGAAGTCCTCCGGGTCCAGTTCGGCGAGCTGCCGCGCGTTCCAGACCTGTTCCAGGTGTTCGACGGCCGCGGTGGACGCGTCGGCGGCGTCGTTCCAGCCCTCGAATGCGGCAATCGCCACCGGGGACCGCAGCACCGGCAGTCCGTCGAACTCGGTCACGCCGTCACCTCACCCTGCTCGTCGCGGCCGACACCGGGACCGCGCCCGATGGTCGGGCCGTGGTGCACGGCGGCGTCCCTGTTGTCCTTCACGTCCGTCAGCCTACGTGCCGGGCAGGGATGCGGCCCATCGGCCGCGCCGGTCCGGCCTCGGCAGGGGCCAGTCATACGGTGGCGAACCGGACAGCGTGATTCGGCTGACACAATATGGGATCGCACTCTGAGGGCAGCCGGGTAGGGCGGGGTCCGCATTAACCTGAACGGGTGCGGACTTCGTTGATGGATGTACTGGCCGATCGGATCCTCATCGCCGACGGGGCGATGGGCACGATGCTGCAGGCCGCTGACCTCACGCTCGACGACTTCGACGGGCTGGAGGGCTGCAACGAGATCCTCAACGTGACCCGACCGGACGTGGTGCGGGGGGTGCACGACGCCTACCTGGCCGCCGGCGCGGACTGCGTGGAGACCAACACGTTCGGCGCCAACCTGGCCAATCTGGCCGAGTACGACATCCCACACCGCATCCGGGAGCTGTCCGAGGCGGGAGCCCGGATCGCCCGGGAGGCCGCCGACGCGGCGAGCACCGCGGAGCGGCCCCGGTTCGTGCTGGGCTCGATCGGGCCGGGCACCAAGCTGCCCACCCTCGGGCACGCCGGGTACGCCACGCTGCGCGACGCGTACCAGGAGAATGCCGCCGGGCTGATCCTCGGCGGCTCCGACGCGCTGATCATCGAGACGTGTCAGGACCTGCTCCAGGTCAAGGCCGCGGTGGTCGGGTCGAAGCGGGCAATGGCCGAGCTGGGCCGGTCGGTGCCGATCATCTGTCACGTGGCCGTGGAGACGACCGGCACGATGCTTGTGGGCAGCGAGATCGGCGCGGCCCTGGCGGCGATCGAGCCGCTCGGCGTTGACCTGATCGGGCTCAACTGCTCGACGGGCCCGGCCGAGATGAGCGAGCATCTGCGCTACCTGTCGCAGCACTCCCGCATCCCGCTGTCGGTGATGCCGAACGCCGGCCTGCCGGTGCTGACCGCCGACGGCGCGTACTTCCCGCTGACTCCTGTGGAGATGGCCGACGCCCTGGAGCGGTTCGTCACCGAGTACGGCGTGGGGTTCGTCGGCGGCTGCTGCGGCACCACCCCGGAGCACATCCGGGTGCTGTCCGAGCGGTTGCACGGTGTCACCGCCCCGGCGCGCGAGCCGCAGCACGAGGCGGGTGTCTCGTCGGTCTACCACCCGGTGCCGTTCGCGCAGGACGCCTCGGTGCTGATGGTGGGGGAGCGGACCAACGCCAACGGTTCCAAGGCGTTCCGGGAGGCGATGCTGGCCGCCGACTGGCGGGCCTGCGTGGAGATCGCCCGCAGTCAGGCGCGGGACGGCTCGCACCTGCTCGACCTGTGCGTGGACTACGTCGGCCGCGACGGCACCGAGGACATGCGGGAGTTGGCAGGCCGTTTCGCCACCGCGTCCACGTTGCCGATCATGCTGGACTCCACCGAGCCCGCCGTTGTCGAGGCCGGTTTGGAGATGCTCGGTGGCCGATGCGTGGTCAACTCGGTGAACTTCGAGGACGGCGACGGCCCCGACTCCCGGTACGCGCGGGTGATGCCGATCGTGCGCGAGCACGGTGCCGCAGTGGTGGCGCTGCTCATCGACGAGGAGGGGCAGGCGCGTACCCAGGAGTGGAAGGTCCGGGTCGCGGCCCGGCTCATCGACGACCTGACCGGCCGGTGGGGCATGGACCGGTCGGACATCCTCATCGACGCGCTGACGTTCCCGATCGCCACCGGGCAGGAGGAGACCCGCCGCGACGGCATCGAGACGATCGAGGCGATCAGGGAGATCGCCCGCCGGTATCCGGGGGTCAACTTCACGCTGGGCATCTCGAACATCTCGTTCGGCCTCAACCCGGCGGCCCGGCAGGTGCTCAACTCGGTGTTCCTGCACGAGTGCGTGCAGGCCGGTCTGACCTCGGCGATCGTGCACGCCAGCAAGATCCTGCCGATGTCGAAGATCCCCGAGGAGCAGCGCGAGGTCGCCCTGGATCTGGTCTACGACAGGCGCCGCGAGGGGTACGACCCGGTGCAGCGGTTCCTTGAGCTGTTCGAGGGCGTCGACGTGACGAGCGCGCGGGCCAGCCGGGCGCAGGAGTTGGCGGCGCTGCCGCTTGACGAGCGGCTCAAGCGGCGGATCGTCGACGGCGAGCGCAACGGCCTTGAGGCCGACCTGGACGAGGCGATGGCCGGCGGCCGGGCCCCACTGTCGATCATCAACGACATCCTGCTGGACGGGATGAAGGTGGTCGGTGAGCTGTTCGGCTCGGGGCAGATGCAGCTGCCGTTCGTGCTCCAGTCGGCCGAGGTGATGAAGACCGCTGTGGCGTACCTGGAACCGCACATGGAGGCAACCGACGACGGCGGCAAGGGCCGCATCGTCCTCGCGACCGTGCGCGGCGACGTGCACGACATCGGCAAGAACCTCGTCGACATCATCCTGTCCAACAACGGCTACGAGGTGGTGAACATCGGCATCAAGCAGCCGATCAGCGCCATCCTGGACGCCGCCGAGCAGCACCGCGCCGACGCGATCGGCATGTCCGGGCTGCTGGTCAAGAGCACAGTCATCATGAAGGAAAACCTGGCCGAGATGGCCACGCGCGGGGTCGCGGAGCGCTGGCCCGTCCTGCTGGGTGGGGCGGCGCTGACCCGGTCGTACGTCGAGGACGACCTGCGGGCGATGTATCCCGGGCAGGTGCACTACGCGCGGGACGCCTTCGAAGGTCTGTCCCTGATGGACCGGGTGATGACCGCCAAGCGCGGTGGCGCCCCGGTGATCGACCCGGAGCGGGAGGCGGCCCTGGCGACCCGGCGGGCGCGCCGGGAGCGGCAGCGCTCGGTCGTCAGCGAGTCGCTGCCCGAGCTGCACGACTCCTCGGTCCGCTCCGACGTGGCCGCCGACGTGCCGGTGCCCACCCCGCCGTTCCTGGGCACCCGCGTCGTCAAGGGCGTGCCGATGTCGGACTACGCGGCGCTGCTCGACGAGCGGGCCACGTTCCTCGGGCAGTGGGGGCTGCGTGGCGCGCGGGGCGGCAGCGGCCCGTCCTACGAGGAGCTTGTGGAGACCGAGGGCCGACCCCGGCTGCGCTACTGGCTGGACCGGCTGATCTCCGACCAGGTGCTGGAGGCGGCAGTCGTCTACGGCTACTTCCCGGCGTACTCCGAGGGCAACGACCTTGTCGTCCTGGACGAGAACGGCCACGCCGAGCGCGTTCGGTTCTCCTTCCCCCGGCAGCGCCAGGAACGCCGGCTGTGCCTGGCCGACTTCTTCAAGCCCCAGGGCGACCAGCTCGATGTGGTCGCGTTGCAACTGGTCACCGTGGGCCAGCCCGTCAGCGAGTACGCGGCGAAGCTGTTCGCCCGCAACGAGTACCGCGACTACCTGGAGGTGCACGGGCTGTCCGTGCAGCTCACCGAGGCGCTCGCCGAATACTGGCACCGGCGAATCCGTACCGAGATGACCCTGCCCGACGGCCGCCCGCTCGGCCACGACGACCCGACGGACCTGGCCGGCCTGCTGCGCAACGACTACCGGGGCTGCCGGTACGCGTTCGGCTACCCGGCCTGCCCGGATCTGGAGGACCGGGCGAAGATCGTGGACCTGCTCGGGGCGGACCGGATCGGTGTGGAGTTGTCCGAGGAGTTCCAGTTGATGCCGGAGCAGGCCACCGACGCCATCGTGGTCCACCACCCGGAGGCCAGCTACTTCAACGCCAAGTAACGGGCACAGCGCTAAGTAGCTCCGGGCCCCGGCGCCGGCCGTGATCGGCCGGCGCCGGATGCCGGTTCAGCGTGTTCCGGTGCGGTGCAGTTGGACGGCGCCGGAGGTCAGATCGCGCGGGGCGATCCGGTCGACGTCGAACTCGGTGCTGCCGGGGCTGTGGTCGTAGACGACCG
>NZ_LGEB01000060.1:0-76759 GCF_001279555.1 Micromonospora sp. NRRL B-16802
GACCGCAGACCAGTCGCGTGCCCACGAGGACCTGCCGTTCGTCTGGTGGGTCACCGACCACGTCATGCAGCACGATCGGCGAGCATGGTGGATGCGGCACTGGCTGCTCGGCACGGTCTGTCTTCAAACCCCTGAGGTCTTCGAACACCGTGAGCCTGTTCTGTTCGTCAGTCACGATGCGGACGACGGAGTGTGGCAGTTGATCGGAGCCACCGAAGCGAGCGGCAGCAACGGCAAAGTCGGGCACCTGCATCATGCCGTCGACGAGGACCCCAGCCTGATCGACGTTCTTGACCTGCCGCCCGGTGGCAGCGCGGTACGCGCTGGCGTCGGGAAACCGTGGACCGGCGACGCCTGACCTCGGCAGGCCACCTGAGGTGACTGGCCCTCATACAGTCCGATCATGAAGCTCCCGGTCCTGCTCGTTGTCTGGCAGCCTTGCTCGCTTTGGCCTACCCGCTGATGTGTCAGAGCGAGCTCTCGAGGAGCGTGAGGCGAGCCTCGCGCTACTTCCTGGCCGGTGTGCTGGTTACCGCCATCGCGGCTATATCTGTGCTCGGCGTTCAGCAGTCGATCGACGAATTCGGCCCGTCGTGGCGGGCGGCCACTGGACACGGCGTAGCGGGGGCATTCACACCCGAACGGGTGGATGCCGCCGGGAGAGGTGGCCGTCGTCAGGAGTGGCGCGGGACATTCGTCAGCACGGATCAGAGGATCATCCGTCGCGATGTGGTCCTTGATACGCCACCTGATCGGATGCGGATCGGCCTGACCGTGCCTGCAAGGGATACAGGAGCGCGAAGGGTTGTCTACGGTGAGGGGACACCGATCGCTCCAGTAAAGAGCCTGGCGGTGCTGGTGCTGATGGCGTTCGGCTGCGGCCTGGCGGCCTGGTGGCTGGTGGGAAGGCTGCGCCGGTCAGGTGGGCGAGGCGCGGCAGCCCGGAGGCAGCAGGGCAGCAGTAACGACCAGCGACAGGCGACTCGGGACAGCAAAGCGCTGCGGGAGAGTACGGTTGCTGGCCTATCTCGACCTGCCAGGGAAGCCGCAGGGAAGCCGACGCAAACCACGGAGCCGCTGCCCGTGAGGCGCCTTCGCGCTTCGACTGACGGCCCATGCCCTACTGTCGTTCACGTGGACGATCATGAAGTTGTTCGGCTGAAGATCGTCGGACTGAACTCGATCGCTCACCTACTGCCCAAGGCACGTGGCCGGTGTGGAGTGTACGAGTTGACATTCGCCGACGGCCAGCGCTACGTGGGACAGGCCGTCGATGTGGTGACACGGTTCTGCGCCCACCGCAGGACATGGTCCGACATGGTGGAGATCGCCTTTGAACGGGTCAGCCGCGCCCAGCTCGACAAGGTGGAGCGTGATCAGATTCGCCGGCGCGAGGCGGCCGGGGTGCAGCTCCGCAATGTTGTACACACCACGGGTCGCCTTGGCGCCAGCGAGCTGGACGTTCTCCTGCCCTCAGCGGAGCAGCGACGTTGGCTGGCTGACCACCAGCCGGGGATCGTTCGCCTCGGTGATCGGCCGGTCGACTCCGTCCTTCAGCACCGCAGTCGGCACCGGTTCAACCGGCTACAGGCCGATCCGCGGTTCACCGACGAGCTGGCTCGCCTGGTCGGTGCCTACCTGCGTGTCGCGATGCCGGTGCCGGAGCTGACGGAGCTGAGCTACTGGACGGTCAGCGCGCTCCCGTCCACCAGCGCCGCCACCTATCCGCGCCTGCTCACTGTCTCGGTGCACGCTTTGGAGACCCTGTTCGTCTACCACGAGAGGCACACTCCGCAGGAACTGCAGATCCGCTTGAACATTGACGGGGCCACCGCACGGTCGCACCTTCGTACTCGCATCGGGCTGGCGTTGATGCGGCCTGTCGAGGCTCACTACCGGATCCGCCCGGGGGTACTGGGACTGCACTTCACGTCGATGCGATCCGCCTACGACGCCCTCACCCGACCAGGAATCATCAAAGCGGCCCGTCAGCTCAACCTGGACCTCATGAGGAAGGGCCCGGCATTGAACTGGAAGACGCACTGTCCCGACCTCGTCGAGCACGTCTTATCCGTCTGAGGCCGCGGGTTCTACTGCCGGGCGGCTATGCGTTCAACCCAATAGGTGGCATGTTTCTGATCGTGGTCATAGGTCCCGTCGGGGACTGCCAGAAGGTAGCCTGTGACGACCGGGGCCCGCCCGGGGCCGCCATGCCCTTAAACCTGTGAGTACATGAAAACTGCGCAGACCAGCGGTGAACAGGTGCGGCACCGGATTCAGACGGTGCTCGTCGGTGTGCTCGAACGCACCCGACTGATGCGGGGCCCGGCCAGCCGCCAACTCCTCCTCGAACAACTCCAGGATCGCCTCGGTCCCTTCTCGCTCCGTGAGCACCCCGAGTTGCGGCTGCAGATGGCCGAGCTGGTGCGTGCCTGCAGCAGGCGCGCCAACGGGCTTCAGATCCTGGTGGAGACGATCGAGCACCTGGAACCGGGCACGGAGGAGGTCGTCCGGTTGCAGCGTCTCCGGGACGAGTGGGAGGCGGTTGAGGTCCTGACCGAGGAGGACTGGACCCAGCTGCGTCCTCTCCTGAGCAACCTCGTGCCCGTCAACCTGACCGTTCTGTATCAGCGCGCCACCGAGCACCGGTCGCCTGGGCCGCCGCCGTGGTGCGTCGACGCCTGGCAGGCGCTCGTCCACCTGGCAGGGCAGAACGCCGGCCCCGACGGCCTGCCCCCGAGCATGGCCTTCCTGGCGTTGCTCGAGGACCAGGTCGACGCGCAGGACGCCCGGTGGATCCGGCTGCGGAACAGTCGTGTGGCCACCGGACAAGGGCTGACGTCACAGCTGGAGGATCGGCGGGCATACCTGCACCGCGGCGGTGAACAGCCGATGGGCACCACGGCGTACCTGGTCGTCCAGGTCGAGCCACACCTGGACCCCGACGGCAGTGACGACACCTACGCGTTGTCGCATTTCCGCCAGTGGTACGGCGCAGACTTCTGGCATTCCCGGCAGGGCGAGCCCCGCCTGGTCCGTCTCCACGACCTGGAACGTGAGGTGGAGCGGGTAATCGAGCAGATGGAGATCGAATGGTCGGACCGGACCGGCACGATCGTGGTCGAGTTCGTCCTGCCGTGGGAACTGCTCAACGTCGGGGTGGACCGCTGGCGTAAGGAGATCGACAGTTCGCGGCCGATCGCTTTGGCCATGGACTATCCCGTGGTGGTTCGCAGTCTGGAACGGCTGCGCACCCGGCGCTGGCACCGTGCCTGGCACCAGCGCTGGCGGCAGCTGCTCGCGGCTCCCGCCCACAGCGCCGTCTTCTGGAGCCAACCCAGCGGTACGGACTACTTCACCAGGCTAGAGGCGGAACTCAAGGCGGACGATCGTGTGGTTTCACTCGTTCTCAGCGAGCCACCGGCGCAGCGTGGTGAAACCGGCCAGCAAGAGATCGAAGCGGCCCTGCGGGCCGGGCTGCCGGTGATCATCTGGCATCGGGGTGACTGCACCAGCGCCGAGTTCCGGGAAGCGGTCGCCAGTCTGGTAAGTGATGGAGGCCTGGGACAGCTGCCTATGCGTGCCAAAGAATTGCGGCACAAGGCGCTACAGCTCGAGCCCGCTTCGCGGGACGGCCACATCGGCCACCACCTGACGATCCTCTGGGACGATCCGGAGCGCAGGCCCGACGCGCTGGGCGCTCCCGCTGGTCGAGGAACAGGGGAGAGTTGGTGACCGGAAATGACGTGGAGGGCACCTGGGAGGCGATCTCTCAGGCGCTGCGTCCGCTGTCCGGTTCTTCGCCCGCCCCGGCGGGCGGGTGGGGCGTGACGGTTCTGGTCGATGCCGTCCGCTCGATGGTCGTGTGGGGTGACACTGTCGACAGCGTGGTGGCGGTGTTGCGCGATCACGAGGGTTTCGCAGCCGTCGAGGTGGTCCCGTTCGACTCCTCGCAGACGGGGCAGGCCGTTCTGGCCGGACAGGTCGCCATCGACGGACGGATCGTGCTGGTGCTGTCCGACGGCGCCGGAGCGGCCTGGCACGCCGGGACGATGCAGGCGTTGCTTCGAGCCTGGAGTCTCCGCGTGCCGGTCGCCATCGTGCACCTGCTGCCGCAACTGCAGTGGTATCGCACCGGTATCCGGCCCCGTCGCTTGCGGATGCGGCGGACCACCTTCGGCGGTGCCGCCAACGCCGATCTTGCGTGGGAGGTGCACAACCCGGCCCCGGACGTCCTCGACGATTCCGGCCCCCAGGGCAGCGACCCCATCCCGGTGCCCGTGCTCGAACTGGACCCCCGCTGGCTCGCCGCCTGGGTCCGGCTGCTCACCGGCGGCGAGGCGCATCTGCCCGCCGTTCTGGCAGCCACCGGGCTCCCGGACACCATCGCGCCGCCCCCGTCCGAGGGGGTGCCGTCCGCTCGGGCGCGCGTGCGCGAGTTCACCGCGTGGGCCACACCGACCGCTGTCACGCTCGCCACGCAGCTCGCCGCCGCCCCGCTCAACCTGGCCGTGATGAGATCGGTGCAGCGGGCCCTGATCCCGGATGCGCAGACGTCACACCTGTCCGAGATCCTCAACAGCGAGCTGCTGCATCCGGTGGCCGCCGCGGCGTCAACGACCGACGGCGCCGAGGTCACCTACGAGTTCCACCGGGGAGTCCGCCAGGAGTTGCTCGCGGCCGGGCGTCGCGCGGACGCGGTCCGGGTGCTGCGGGTGGTCGACGAGCAACTGGGGCCCACGGTTCCGGCGGTCCGTGGGCTCAGTCGGATGCTCGATGACCCCGACGCCACGCCGGTGCCTCCGGTGACCCCGGAGACCGCCCCGTTCGTACGGGTCGAACAGGCAGTGCTCCACGCCCTGTCCGGCCGTTACCTCGCCCGCGCGCGCCATCTGCATGAGGCGCTCGGTATCGAGGCGGAAACGCCCTCGACCATTGCTACGCGAAGCACGCCTCCTGGGACAATGGTGGCGGCAGCGGGCACCGATGATCGGACGTCAGAAGGAGCGCCAGTCGTGTCGAGCAGCGTGGCGGATGTGGTCGTACCGCAGAGAACACCATCCGGCGCGCCCGCCATCTGGGGCAGCGTCCCACCTCGCAACCCCAACTTCACCGGGCGCGAGTCGCTGCTGGTGCACCTGCACGAGCAGATGCTGCAGGGTGTGACGGCGGTGCTGCCGCACGCGCTGCACGGCATGGGCGGCGTCGGCAAGTCGCAGCTTGCGATCGAGTACGTCTATCGTCACCTGGACGAGTACGACGTGATCTGGTGGATCCCGTCGGAGCGTCCGGCCCAGATCGCCAATGCGCTGGCCGAGCTCGCCCAGCGCCTGCACCTGCCGGTGGGGCTGGAAGCCAACGCCGCCGTGCCGGCCGTGCGGGAGGCGCTGCGGCTGGGGCAGCCGTACGCCAACTGGCTCTTGATCTTCGACAACGCGGAGAGCCCGGAGGCGGTGCGGCGCTACTTCCCCAACGGCGGATCCGGTCGCATCATGGTCACCTCCCGCAATCCGCAGTGGTCGAACATCGGCCGCCAGCTCGCGGTGGACGTGTTCGCCCGGCAGGAGAGCGTCGACCTGCTCCGTCGCCGTGGCCCGGACCTCAGCGAGGAGGACGCCGATCGGTTGGCCGAGGCGCTCGGCGATCTTCCGCTGGCCCTGGACCAGGCGGCGGCCTGGCTCGCCGAGACCGGCATGCCCACCGACGAATACCTGCGGCTGTTCGAGGAGAAGCGCATCGAGCTGCTCGAAGTGTCGGTGCCGCTGGACTACCAGCTGCCGGTCGCCGCCGCTTGGAACGTTTCCCTCGACCGTCTGGCCGAGTCCAGTCCCGGAGCGCTGCGGCTCCTGCAGGTGTGCTCGTTCCTCGCTCCTCAGCCCATTCCCCGGACCCTGTTCAACCGGGGCCGAGCCGGCAACGTCCATCCGGTACTCGATGAGGTGCGGCGCGACCCGATGCGGCTCAACCGGGCCATCCGGGAGATCAACCGGTACGCCTTGGCCAAGATCTACCATCGGACCAACTCGATTGAGATGCACCGCCTGGTCCAGGCAGTGCTGATAGACCGGCTCGACGATGCCGAGCAGGCAACGATGCGGCACAGCGCGCACTTGATTCTCGCCGACAGCGACCCGAACGACCCGAGTTCACCGGCGAACTGGCGCACCTACGCCGACCTGTTCCCGCACGCTCTCGCGGCTCAGGCGTTCCGCTCCACCGACCCGTGGGTGCAGCAGCTGATCGACAACCTTTCCCGCTATCTCTACTGGTGGGGCGATCACCAGACCGCATTCGACCTGGCCGGGCTGGCCTACGACGCCCGGCGTGACCAGTTGGGCCCCGCCGACCCGTCCACCCTGCGGATGGGCCACTGGATGGGCTGGCTGCTGTTCGTCCTCGGCCGGTTCGAGGAGGCGGCCCGTCTCAACGAAGAGGTGCTCGCCATCTACCAGGAGACCGTCGAGGAGAGCAACGAGGATCTCCTGCGCGCGCTCGGCGCCGTTGCCGCCGACCGTCGAGTGGCCGGGGATTTCCAGGGCGCACTGGAGCTCGCCGAGGAGATCTATCAGCGGCATGTGCGAGCCCTTGGCCCGGACGATGTGGAGAGCATCACGGCGGGCCACAACCTCGCCGTGAGCCTGCGGCTGTCCGGTGACCTGAAACGCGCCTACGACATCGATCTGGAGAACCAACGGCTGCGCGTCCAGCTCTTCGGCGCGGATCATCCGATCACCCTGGAGAGCACCCGCAACCTCATCACTGACCGGCGTGAGCTCGGCGACTACGTGGGCGCCCGCGCCGAAGCACAGGCGGTCGCCGACCAGCTGCGTCATCAGCTCAGCCCTGGCCATCCGCAGACCCTGCGGGCGCTGCGGTCATTGGCGGTGGCGCTACGCACAGCCGGCGACCACCAGGCGGCCCGCCAAATCTCCGGTGAGGTCCGCGACAGCTTCCTCCGCCGCTACGGTGAGAACCATCCGGACACCGTCGCCGCCTCCCTGAACCTGTCGACCGACCTGCGGGAGACCGGCGACCTCGACGGTGCCGCCGAGTTGGGTGAGCAGGTGTACGCCAGCTATCGGCGGCTGCTGCGGAACGACAGGCACCCGCACACCATCGCCGCCCGGCTCAACTGGGCGGTTACCGAGCGGCTGCGCGGCCGGGTGGCGCAGGCGCGGCAGATGGACGAGGAGGGTTTCGCCCAGTTGCGGGAGCAACTCGGCGACGATCACCCGCTCACCTTGGCCGCGGCGCTCAATCTCGCGAGCGACCTCTACGCCGAGGGGCACTACGCGCAGGCGTACGAGCGGGACGTGGACGCGACCGAACGGCTGCGGCGGGTCCTGGGCGCGGAGCATCCGACCACTCTGGCCGGCTACGGCAACCTGGCCATGGACCTGCTCAAACTGGGGCGCGAGCAGGAGTCCGCAGAGCTGCACACGGCAACTGTGGCACAGTTCCGTCGAGCTCTCGGCGATGATCACCCGGCCACGGCGGCCGCAGTGGACCTGAACCGGCGGGCCAACTGCGACATGGACCCGCCGCCGCTGTAGGTGGGCGGGGGGTTCATCGCGGCCCGATCCAGGCGGCGAGTTCCACCGGGCCGGCGTCACCGCCGCGACTGCGTACGGCCCGGTGTACGGCTCTCACCAGCTCGGGCCGGTCTCGCAGGGCCTCCGCGGCCGGGCCAGGCCGGGTCTGCGCCAGGATCAGCCCGAGTCCGGACCAGGCGCCCGGCCGGTCGGGATCGGTCGACAATTCGTGCAGATATCCGCGCCGGGCGGCTTCCCGATCACCGGCCACGAGGGCCAGGTCGGCGGGGCGCGCGCCCGTCACCCGCGCGCCGATCGACGTCGGGTCGGCCAGAAGGCGCTCGAATCCGGCGGCGTCGGTCAGGCGCCAGAGCTCCAGGACCGCCCGCGCGTCGAGCCCTTGGGCGTTCGGGTCGGCTTCCAGGGCCGGTGCGACGGCGGGCAGGTCGGGCCGGTCGGCGCAGGCCATCCAGCACTCCGTGAACGTGGTGACCACCTCTGCGGGCGGCCGCAGATGATGAAGCCGCCACCGGGCACCATGGTCGGCGACGGCGTCGTGGGCGGCGGCGAGTGGTTGGTCGGGGACGCTGTCGGTCTGCCACCGGTCCGCAGTCGCGGTGAGGCCTGCCACGAGTCGGCGACCGAGCTCGGTGAGCTGCGGCAACTGCGCTATCAGAGTGAGTACGGCGCGCACCTGCCGGCGCCACCGGGCGAACTCGAAGTGCGCCAGGGTGGCGGCGTCGTCCGAGGCCCAGTGGCGTACCGCCCGCCAGAACTCGGTGATGCCCGCGAACGCGTACACCCCCTGCAGCAGGCCACCCAGCGGCCGGGGATCGTCTCGCCACGGAGCGTACAGTCGCCGGGCCGGCTCGCCGGTGTGCAGGGGAGCGAGGTGCAGGAGTGCGCCCAACTTGATGTGCTGGAATTCGTGCACCATGGTAACCGCGAGCTCGGTGGCGTCACGCGGCTCTGACATGGTCATGCATCCGAAGGCGTCGCCGGCCGAGGCGCTCATCGTGCGGAACCGCTCCGCCGGTGGCTGCGGCACCACCGAGAAGAGACCCCGGGCCATGGGCGTTGCCAGCGCCGGGCTGGTCTCGACGAGCATCTGCCACGCCTGCGTGAGCAGACCGCGCCAACGACTGAGCTCCGGGTCGCTCAGCGCCCGGGGCGGCGTCGGAGCCCGCAGATTTCGGTACGGGTCGAGACAGTCCAGCCGTACCGCGAGGGTGTGCTCGTCGGCTTGGACCCTCACGATGGACATGGCCTGCCAGCCGTCACCGCCGACTCGCACTTCGCCCGCTGGCGTGCTGACGACACCGCTGCCGGCGGACCCGCGCACCTCGGTGCTGTCCCATTGGGATGCTCCCTGTACGGGGGCGGCACCGAGGGTCGGCAGCACCGCGTGACCGTCGCGGACCGGCACGGTCATCCGGAAGTCGATACCGGCACGCAGGGCCGCCGCGGCGGCGAGAGAATGTAGATAGCCCAGGTCTACCCAGAGCGGTGCCGCGGAGCGGGCGGTGCCGCGCAGCCGCCGCAACGTGTAACCGGCCCAGACGCCCGCCTGGGGGTGCAGCAACAGGTCGTCGACAGCGGCTGGGTCGTGTCGTTCCGCCTCGGTGAGCAGGTCCCAGGCGGCCCGGACGGACGGGAGCGGACCGGTGTCGTGGTCAGGGCCGACGATGTCGAGCAGGGCGCGCAACTGCAGAAGACGCCAGCTCCGCTCGACGGCGAGGAGTTGAGCGACAGTGTGCACATCACCGCCACCGGAGGCGAGCGCGCTGACGTGTTGCTCGTCGAGTCGGTGTTGGCGGAGCGGCTTGCTCACGGCGTCGTCACCGCCCATCCAGGAACTCCAGGCCAAAGGTGTCAGTCGACGCGTTGAGGATTGTAGCCACTTGTGATGCTTTCGGGATCGTCAATGCGACGCAATAGCCGGCGCATGGGCGGAGCGAGGATCCGCTCGTCGTACGTCGGCAAATCGGCAAGTGTCACCTCCGTGAGGTCTGCCAGGTCCGACTCGATGTCGTCGATCGATCGGCTCACTAGTGGCGTCTCCTCACGTCGATGCGGCCTCTGCACTCATCATGTCGCACGCGGAGACGATTCCGGAAGCAGCAGGTGACGTTGAACGCCCCACTTCGGACGCTCCCGGAAACTGACCGTCCACGGTAGGTTGTCGCTATGTCCGAGCGCCTCGGAGTCGTGTTCGTGCACGGGTTTCTGTCATCGGCGGCCACCTGGACGCCGTTTCTGCGGCTGATCGAGACCGACGTCGACCTCGACTTCGTCGACCCCTATACCTTCGAATACCCGAGCCCGCCTGTCTCACTGCACCCATTGCGCCGTATTCCCGACATCAATGACATCGCCGACAGTCTTCGCACCTATTTGACACACGACCTCGGCGATCGGTCCCGACTCGTTCTGGTCGCGCACAGCCAGGGCGGGCTTGTGGCGCAGCGGATGATCGCACGCACCCTCGCGGGCGGATGCGGGCCGGAGTTGGCCCGCATCCGGCGGGTCGTCCTGTTCGCCTGTCCCAATTCCGGATCCGACCTGGCTCTGCTCCTGCGCCGGGGCGGCCTGTGGCGGCACCCCCAGGAACGCGAGCTGCGGCCGCTCAACCAGGCCATCTCCGACGCGCACCGGATCGTCGTCAACCAGGTCATCCACGCCACCGCGGTCACGGCCGCCACCTGCCCGATCCCGATCGTCGCGTACGCCGGTGAAAGCGACGGAGTGGTGACACCCGTTTCGGCGAGGAGTGTCTTCCCCGAGGTCGGCGTGCTGCCCGGCGACCACTTCTCGATCATCAAGCCGGATTCGCACGGGCACCGGTCCTACGTGGCCTTGAAACGACACCTGAAGGAAGCCTCTTCGATGCCCGACGTACCGGCGCCGCGACAGTCCAGCGAACAACTGTCCCCGGCGACGCGGTCGGCCCCCGTGGCGGCCGACGGGTACCGCGCGCTGGTCGATCGTCTGCTTGCCGTACCGCGGATGACCGAGCCGACGTTCCGCGAGCAGGTCTACGATCTCCTGCCGCCGGTGATCGTGCACCAGTTGCGGCGCGACACCGCGGCCCGGGTGGAGCTGTTCTCCCTGGTGCGGAGTTTCGAGCACTACCGGCACCTGGCACCGGGGGACTCCCTCGCCTCCGCCTTGGAGACACTCGTCCCCAACCATCCCGCGGTCGCCGATGTGATCGACGCGCTGTATGGCGTGGGTCTGTACAGCCCGTCGGAGCGCCGATGATCAGGGCTGGGGAGCTACGTTCCCTGGCGGGGCATGTCGTCGTACCTGGCCCGGCTGCGGGCTGTAGGCGGCCACGAGTTGATCCAACTGTCGTCAGCGGAGCGGAGATCGACTTGTATCGCGTCGCAGTCGACCGGTGATCGGCGTGACCTCCACCCTGTCACCTCGTCTGCCAGGAACGTTGGACTGTGGCGCGGGTGATCGGCGTTGCGCGGACAATGAAGGTATGAAGCGAGAGGTTCGCCTGATGCGGTTGACTGGGACGCGCGCCAACGGCGCGGTGGCGACGGGCGCGGCGGCTACAGGCGCGCGGGCTGCGGGGGCGGCGTCGCTCGGCGCCCTGGCCGTCGGGGCGCTGGCTGTCGGGGCCGTGGCTGTGGGGGTGCTCGTCATCGGGCGGCTCGCCATCCGCCGGGCGGTCGTGCGGGAACTGCGCGTCGGCCGGTTGGAGATCGACGAGCTGGTGGTGCACAGCCGACCCGGTGCCGAGGGATAACCCCGCTCGACGGTCGGCGTCAGCAGCATGGCGTTCTAGGGCCGGGGCCCACGGCCGGGTCAGTAGTGGTCAGGCTCGATGCTCGGCAAGAACCTTGCCGAGCATCGCACGGTAGCTGTGATGGGCCAGCGACAGTTCTCCAAGCGCCTCTTCGGTGAACCACCCGATGGCATCGTGTTCGTCCGGCGCGGCGTTGACCGGAGATCCCGTCCACGCCTCGATCAGCCAGATCTGCATGTCGAACGTGTCGGTATGAACCTCGTGCAGGGGCGGGCCCGAGGGCACCGCGATCTCGATGCCCACCTCCTCTCGAAGCTCTCGTGCAAGTGCCGCGCCGGGCGGTTCCCCAGGCTCCACGTGTCCACCGGGCATGTCCCAGACGTCCGGATACCACCGACGCCGGGGAGATCGGTGGCACAGCAGCACCCGGTCGCCGTCGCGCAGCAACGCCGTGACGATGCGCGCTTTGGAGGAGCCCTCCGCAGAAGTCGACACAGGCGCATCGTGCCACCGGTCGCAGCCGACGGTGTGCCCTGAACAGCCTGCCGCTGCCTGCCGCCCGCTAGAGGCTTCCGGACTCTGGCCAGTGCGACCAGTGCGTGTTGGGTGGCATGTCCGGCGCGTACCGTGTCACATCTCCTGTCGCCAGCACCTCGGCTAGCTGGCGGAAGGTCGTCGACTCACTGGGAGGTGCCTGGAGAGGGTCTGGGTGGTGCCACAGGTCCAGCCGCATGATCTCCGGGAGGTCGGCCGGGATCCGCCGCCGCAGCTCGACCTCGTCGGCAAGAAGCGGTTCCCGGTGATCCGGGACGAGCCGGCGAAGCACGTCGACAAGTTCCTCGCCCGGCTCGGCCGCCACCGTGATCCGCTGACCTCGCACCACAATCGACGAACCGGTGTAGATCTCAGGCTCGTCTACGTCCTCGATCTCGTGCCAGTTGTCGACCCGGCTGAGAAAGTCGTCGTTGCCGTAGCCCGGCTCGCCCTCGGTCAGGCAGTTGCCGAAGACGTGAACGATGTCGATGAGATTGCCAGCCCTGGGCGAAAATCCCAACGTCTCAACGATCAGCGCCCACCGCTGCGCGTCGCGGTAGGCGTGAAGCCTGGCATCGACCGCGTAGTTGTAGCCGTGGCCCAGGTCCGGAAACATGAATTCCTCGGCGGCGGTGTCGAGCTGGTCGAGAATCTCGGCGGAACGCACGGTCGTGCAGTGTAGTCACGCCGAAGCGGTCACTCGACGAACGTGCCGTCCGGATTCATGATCTGGTCTCGCACCAGCGGTACGAATGCCGACAGACCCCCGTCGTCCACGGCCACCGACATGCGGATGCGCCCATCGCCGTCGTGAACGGCGTGGCTGACCACGTTGTACCGCCTGCCGTCCTCGCCGACGACCTGGCGTACGTCTTTGTCGTCGACCACCGCAATCCATCCACCATGGTCGATGCATTGCCAGTCAGCCAAACGCGCGTCGGCAAGCCCTGCCGCTATCTCCTTGTCCACGTTCCTCCTCATCCCGCCGTCCGGTCGCCGATCACCAACAGCGACTTGCCCACCGTTGCCCGCTCGGCGAGTGCACGGTGGGCATCCTCGGCACGCTCCAGCGGGTAGGTGGCGCCGATCGCCGGCCGCAACCGACCCTGCGCGGCACGTTCCAGTGCCAGGCCGAGCAGTTCGCGTACGGTCGCCTGGTCCGGTGGGCCGTCCAGCAACGGTGCGAGCACCCGAATGCCGCGGCGCGCGGCCGACTCGGGGTCCGGTTCGGCGAAACCGTCGGCTGTGCCGTAGGTGACGAACCTGCCGCCGTCGGCCACCGCCTCCAGCGCGGCAGTGCCGAGGGGGCCACCTGCCCCGTCGTAGACCAACGCGGCACCGCCACCGGTCGCCTCCCGTACCCGGTGGATCCAGTCCGGCCGCGTGTAGTCGATGCCGACCTCGGCGCCCAACTCGCGGGCCAGCCGCAATTTGACGTCGCTGGACGCGGCGGCCACCACCTGGGCGCCGGCGTCGACGGCCAGCTGCACCAGCAGCGATCCAGCCCCGCCGGCAGCCGCTGACACAAGCACCCATTCGCCCTTCTCCGGCCGACCCAGCCGGTCCAGGCGCAGCGCGGTCACACCATCGTGCACGAGCGCCGCCGCTGCCTCGATGGCCAGCCCGTCAGGCACCGGCATGATCTCCTCGACGTTCGCCACGACCTGTTCGGCGTACCCGGTACTGGCCCATACGACCACGCGCCTACCGATCCACGACGGGTCCACACCTTCGCCGATCTCCACCACCGCGCCCGCACCTCCGCCACCTGGCACGTACGGCAACACCTTCGGGAAGAAGTCCTGACCCCAGCCGCTGCGCAGCAGGGTGTCGAGGAAGATGACGTCCGCCGCGGCCATGCCGACGGCGACCTGGCCGGGGCCGGGCGCCGGGTCGGGCAGCTCGCTGGGGGACAGCACCTCCGGACCGCCGAACACGGCCACCTGAATTGCGCGCATGCGTAACGCCCTTCGCCGAGACAGCATCCCGGCCAGTGTTCAAGCTGAAGCGCGGTTGAGGTCAAGGCGCGACCGGGCGCCGGTCCGGGCCGCCTGAACCACGAGGCTGACGGTCAGTCGCGGTTCAGGCCCGCAAAGACGACCGCGAGGGTACGGGCTTGCAGGTGCTTGTCCCATCCACCGTGCAGAGCGCCCTGGCACACGCTGGCAAGGAGCGCCATCACCTCGGGTAGCCGTACCGAGTCGGCGACGACTCCGGCGGCCTGCGCCTGTGTCAGAAGCCTGCCCACCGCTTCCTCCAGGTGCCCCACCGCGTCGGGAAGCCGGATGTCCACCCCCGAGCCGGCGAGCAGGTCCACTGCGGTCTTCTTCGCCGCTGCCTGTGCCACCGTGTGCGTGAAGAACGCGAAGAGGTCATGGCCTTCGGCGTCCTCGACGAGCTGCGCGAGCAGTCGTTTCATGATCGCGACGAGCAGGTCGTCCTTGGTCGGGAAGTGACGGAAGACCGTACCGATGGCAACGCCGGCTCGCCGCGCGACCTCCTCGGTGGAGGCGCGGGCACCGAACTCGGCGAAGACCGCCTCGGCGGCGTCCAGGATGCGTGCCCGGTTGCGCTGCGCGTCGACACGCAACGGCGGCCCCTCTATCAAGATGAGCCTCCACTCACTATCCTCGGCGTACAAATTGAGTCATGACTCATTATCGGGGGCCGCCATGACACCAGCCGAGATCTTCGACAGCATGCGTGCCCGGTGGCTCGCGAACCTGCCCACCTACGAAGAGGACTCGCTCGCCGACGACGTGGTGATCGAGACACCGTTCGCCGCACCCGGCAGCCCTACGCGAACCGAGGGGAAGCAACGGGTTCTTGAGTACACGCAAGCCGGCAGGGCGGGGTTCCCGGTCCAGTTCCACGACTGCCGCAACGTGGTCGTGCACGAGACCGCCGACCCCGAGGTGATCGTCGTCGAGTACGAACTGGTCGGCACGCACACGGCGACCGGGGTAACCGCCTCGGCGCCGTTCATCGGGGTGCTGCGGACCCGGGACGGCAAACTGGCCCACTGGCGCGAATATCAGCACACCCTCGCCATCGCCCAGGCACTGGCCTGAACCACGATCGGGCAGCCACATCGGCCGTACGGGATGTGGCACTGTCGCCTTCGTCCCGGCCCGACCGCTCAGTCGGCGGCGGCTCCAGCCGCATCGACGACCGCGACGGGAGTGCCCAGTTCGACGGTACGGGAGACGGTGCACAGTCGTTCGTGCGACTGCCGCATCGACCGGGGCAGCGCCTCGCGTGCCCGGTCACCGTCCGCGCCCTCGGGGAACGTCACTGTGAACTCGACGGTGAGATCGCGCATGCGGCTACCGCCGGCCCCGTCCCGGATCTTGTCGCCGCTGATCTTCACGGAGAATTGCGTCGGCTCGGCGCGACGGCTGGTGATGTGGTCCACGTTCACCGCGGTGCAGCCGCCGATGGCAGCCAGGAGCAGCTCCACCGGCGTGAAGCTGGCGTCCTCGCCGGTGCCCATCGACAGCGATCCGCCGCGGACGTTGCGCGCGACGTATCGCCCCACGCTGGTGCGCTCGACCGTCACCGAGCGGAAGCTGTCATCACTCATTGCAGGAAACTACCCTGACGCCGAGCCACCGCCCCGCCGCGCGGTCGTCCGGTCAGTGGGCGGGGTTCGGCGTGTGGGGTAGCCGACCCAGCTGGTGCCAGTCGGTCTCGGCGACCTCGACGCCATAGTGTGCAGCCGCGGCGAGAATATTCTGGAACGCCAGGTCACGATCGGCGTCGTCCACGCCCTGCACCTGGTCGAAGCGGGCGATGGCGTTTCG
This sequence comes from Micromonospora sp. NRRL B-16802, assembly GCF_001279555.1. Classification (NCBI taxonomy): domain Bacteria; kingdom Bacillati; phylum Actinomycetota; class Actinomycetes; order Micromonosporales; family Micromonosporaceae; genus Micromonospora; species Micromonospora sp. NRRL B-16802. Next base: position 15,627 of record NZ_LGEB01000060.1, read on the forward strand.
GACGTGTGCCGCGTCGGTAAGCGGTTCCTTGCGTTCGTCCGGAAACGCGAAGACTGTCGCCGGCAGCTCGCGCTTGTCCTTCTCGGAGAGACTGCCGTGCTGCTCGTGGGGCTTCCAGGTGGACTTCATCGCCCACCTTTACCCATTCGCCAGCCGCAGGCACCTCCGCACCGCTATTTCGGCGCGACCTCGCAGGACGCGCGGACCGAGGAACGTGAGGTGCCGCGACGGCTCCGCTCCCGCAGCACGTCAGGCGGCACCGGCCCCGCGGTCGGTCATTGCCGAGCTGCCGGTCACGGTCGAGGTGCCGGGCATGGCCGCGCCGCCGGTCGCTAGGCGCATGAGGTCGGTGTCGAAGTCGACCTCCTGCGGCCGGTCCGGTCGGGCGTTGCCGCCCCAGGTGTGCTGGTAGCGGTCCCATCCCTGCCCGGTGATGGCACTGCGGATCGAACTCGCGACGAGGGTCGCCAACTCGACGGCGGTCCGGTCGATCCGCCGGCCGAGGGTGGGGTCGGCCCAGTCCTCGGGGGCGGCGAACACCGAGGTCGGGACCGGCAGGGCACGCATGAACGCGAAGAGCGGACGCAGTTGGTCGTCGATGACCAGGGCATGGCGCGAGGTGCCCGCGGTCGCGGCGAGCGCGATCGGTGTGGCGATGAGCAGGTCGTTGTCGAGGATGTCGACGAAAGACTTGAGCAGACCGCTGATGCCGGCCTTGTAGACGGGCGTGGTGAAGACGGCGCCGTCGGCCGCGGCCAGGGTCTGGATCGCGGTGAGGAGTTCACCCTGTGGGTATCCGCTGACGATCGCGTGGGAGATCTCGCCGGCGAGTGGCCCCAGGTCGATGACGGAGACGGTGGCCGGGACGCGCTGGCCGGTGAGCTGGTCGAGCGCCTTCTGGGCGATGCGGTCAGCGAGCCGACGCGATGACGAGGACGTGCCGATGCCCGCGTTGACGACGACGATGCGGCGGGGTGGGGTGTCGTCGGCTTCGAGGGCCGAGGGGAGGGCGGTCATGAGGGTTCCTGACTGTCGTGCCGGGGCGGGCCCGGGGCGGCGCTGTCGACGATCTGTTGGGCGAGGGCGCGGAGCTGGACGAGCTGGTCCGGGGCGAGGGCCTCGGTCATGGCGGCCGTGACGGCGGCGGCGTGGCGGGCGCCGACGGCGCGTTGGAGTTCGACCCCCTCCTCGGTCAGCGTGAGCACGGAGGCGCGACGGTCGCGTGGATCGCAGCCCCGGCTGACGAGCCCGCGCTGGATGAGGCGGTTGCACAGCCGCGACACTCCGGCCTGGGTCAGGAGAATGCCGCGGTTGATCTCGGTCATGCTCAGGCCCTGGGGTGATTTCTTGAGGGTGTAGAGGACGTCGTACTCGTTGGGTGTGAGTTCGTGCCAGATGTCGTCGTCGGTGAACCGGCGGGCGAGGACGACCTGGGCCCGGAAGAGGGCTTCCCATGCCTCGTTGGCCAGGCGTGCCTCGGCGTTCACTTGATCACTGGGTAGATCGCGGGCGCGCTGGGGTCGCTGTCCTGGTACGGCGAGGTGCCCGTGACGTTGTCGCCACGGTTGGCGTTGGGGCGGGGCTGGCGCGGCGGTGTGTCGCCGTACTTCTGCCGCACCAGGCGCTCGTGGGTGGGGGCCTCGGCAGCGTGCGGGGATCGACGGGAGGCGAACTCCTTGCGCAGCACGGGGACGACCTCCTCGCCGAGCAGATCGAGCTGATCCAGGACGATCTTCAGCGGGAGGCCAGCGTGGTCCACGACCCAGAGTTGGCGTTGGTAGTCACCGAACAGGTCGTGGGATTCGAGGGTCTTGTCGATGACCTGCTGCGGGCTGCCGACGCTGAGCGGGGTGCGCTCGGCATAGGTCTCCAGCGAGAGGCTGTGGTCGTAGACCGGGGCCTCGTCGAAGTACGGGCGGAACGTGCGGAAGGCGTCCTGTGAGTTGCGGGCAAGGAAGACCTGGCCGCCCAGGCCGACGATCGCCTGCTCCTCGGTCCCGTGGCCGTAGTGCGCGAAGCGCTTGCGGTAGAGGTTGACCAGCGGCAGGAAGTGGCCGGTAGGCGCCAGGATGTTGTTGGCGAAGAAGCCGTTGCCGTAGTAGGCGGCCTGCTCGGCGATCTCGGGCGTCCGGATCGAGCCGTGCCAGACGAACGGTGGCACGTCGTCCAACGGCCGAGGCGTCGAGGTGAAGCCCTGCAAGGCCGTGCGGTACGAGCCCTCCCAGTCCACGACATCCTCGCGCCACAGCCGGTGCAGCAGGTTGTAGTTCTCCAGAGCCAGGGGCAGGCCCTGACGGATGTCCTGACCGAACCAGGGGTAGACGGGCACTGTGTTTCCGCGGCCGAGCGTGAGGTCCAGCCGGCCCTTGGCCAGGTGCTGGACCATCGCGTACTCCTCGGCGATCCGCACCGGATCGTTCGTGGTGATCAGCGTGGTCGACGTCGAGAGGATGATCCGCTTGGTCAGCGCCGCGACATGGGCCAGGAACGCCGCCGGGGAGGAGGAGAAGAACGGCGGGTTGTGGTGCTCGCCGATCGCGAAGACGTCCAGACCGACCTCCTCGGCCTTTACCGCGATCTGCGTCATGGCGTCGATGCGCTCCGCCTCGCTGACGGTGACCCCCGTGACCGGGTTTCGGGTGACGTCACTGACGGAGAAAATGCCGAACTGCATGGCGATACCTTTCCGAGGGGTGGTCAGGTGTCCCTGGCCCTGATCATGGACGCTGCCGGGACGGCGGTCAGGAGGCGCGAGGGCCGAGCAGCTCGGTGCGCAGCGCGTCGAGCTGCGCGTCGCTCTCGGTCGCGACGCGGCGCAGGATGTCCTCGGCGTCGTGCCCAACGGGGGCGCGGCTCGGGGCGGGCTGCTCGGTGGCGAGGCGGATGACCCACTCCGCGGCGTCCACGGCGGGCAGGCCGGAGCTCTGCATGCTGTTGAGCGCGTCCGCGAAGGCGGTGAAGCTCTCCCCGTAGAGGTTGGCCTGCTCCGGGGTGAAGGCCGAGGCGACGCGCTCCAGTGCTGCGGCGGTCTTGGCGGGGCCGCCGGTGAGCATGTTCCCGGCCTGGGCGATCACGACGTCAACGCCGAACGGGCGCAGCTCGTTGCGGTAGACGTCGGCGATCGCCTCGAGTGCCGCCTTTGTCGCGCTCGACGGTCCGTTGAACTGAAGCGGGAAGCGGCCGGTCATCGCGCCGATCAGCACGATGCGCCCGTGGGCGGCGCGCAGCAGCGGCAGGAAGGCGTTGGTCGCCGAGATGGTGCCGAGGACGTTGACGTCGAACTCCCGACGTACCTCGTCGATCGGCAGTGCCTCCAGCGGGCCGGGGGTGAGGATGCCGGCGTTGTTGACCAGGATGTCAAGGCCGTGGTCGCCCACGGCCTTACCGACCTCGTCCGCCCAGGTACGGACGGCCGCGTCGTGGGTGATGTCGACGACGCTCAGGACGATGCCCTGCTCGCCCGCGAGGCCAGCGGCCTCTTCTGCCGAGATGGCGGTCCCGTAGACCGTGTAGCCCAGTCCCGTGAACTGCAGGGCGAGTTCGCGTCCCAGGCCGCTTGCTGCGCCGGTGATGGCTACTGTCCGAAGCTCAGACATGATCCGTGTCCTCGAATGTCGTGTGCCCTCCGTCTGGGGCGGCGTACCCGGCTCAACTTACATGACGAATCATGTATTCCAGCGGGTTCCGCAAAACGGGCAAGTGGCACAGGTCACCCTGACGAACTGCACCGACTGGTCGGTACATTTCCCCTGTGACTTTCTCCGCGACCCCGGCCGCCGGGCCGGTGTTGACTGCCCGCCGACGGTGGGCGGCGCTCGCCGTGCTGGCTGCGGCTGTGCTGCTGCTCGCCATCGACGGGACGGTGCTCTCGCTGGCGGTGCCCGCGTTGACAGCGAGCCTGGCGCCGAGCGCGGAGGAGGTCCTCTGGATCGGCGACATCTACTCGCTGACGTTGGCGGGCCTGCTCGTGCTGATGGGCAACCTGGCCGACCGGTTCGGGCGTAAGCGCATCCTGCTGATCGGGTCGGTGGCGTTCGGTGCGGCATCGCTGCTGGCCGCGTTCGCCCCCAGCGCGCAGGCCCTGATCGGGGCGCGTCTGCTGCTCGGTGTGGCGGGCGCGACGCTGATGCCGTCCACGCTGTCGCTGATCCGCAACATCTTCCCCGACAGCGGCGAACGGACCCGGGCGATCGCGATCTGGTCCACAGCCTTCGGCGCGGGGTCGGCGATCGGGCCGCTTGTGGGCGGGTTCCTGCTCGAGCACTTCTGGTGGGGTTCGGTGTTCCTCATCAACGTACCCGTGATGATCCTCGTGGTGGTCTCTGGTCTTTTTCTGCTGCCGGAGTCACGCGATCCGCAACCGGGCCGCTTCGATGTGCCCTCCGCGGTGCTGTCCATGGCGGCGATCGTGCCCCTGGTGTACGCCATCAAGCACGTGGTCGGGGCTGGCGTCGACGGCGTGACGGTGTCGTGTGTGCTCGCCGGGCTGGTGGCCGGCGTGCTGTTCGTACGGCGTCAGCGGACGCTGGAGCAACCAATGCTCGACGTCGAGTTGTTCCGCAACGCGGCGTTCTCCGGGGCGGTCGTCGCCAACGTCATCTCCATCTTCGCGTTGGTGGGGCTGCTGTTCTTCTTCTCGCAGTACCTCCAGTTCGGCCGAGGGCTCCGCCCGCTTCAGGCAGGTCTCGCCGAACTGCCCGCGACTCTGGCTTCGATCGTCGTCATCGCGATCATCGCGCAGGTCGTGGCCCGGCTCGGCCGGGGCAGGGCCATCGCGCTTGGACTGGGCCTGGCCGCCGCGGGACTGGCAGCGGTGGCGGCGGCCGCGCACGGGCCGTACCTGTGGCTCGGTCTGGCGCTCGTGCCCATCGGCCTCGGGATCGGATTGGCGATGGCGCTGACCGGCGACGCCATCCTCTCGGCCGCGCCACCACGCAAGGCCGGCTCCGTTTCGGCGATCACCGAGACCGCGAACGAACTCGGCGTGGTGCTCGGCATCGCGGTGTTGGGCTCCCTGCTGTCGCTCGTGTACCGCAGCAACGTGAGCGTGCCGGCCGGGCTGCCGCCCGAGGACGCGGCCCGGGTCCGCGACTCGCTGGGCTCGGCGCTTCAGGTGCTGCAACCGCAGGCCGCAGCCGGTGCGCGGGACGCGTTCATCACCGGCATGCAGGTCACCTCGCTTGTCGCTGCGGCGCTGACCCTTGCGGCGGCGCTGCTGGCCTGGGCGCTGATCCCGTCGCCGCGCACGCCGCGACCGTCGGTACGGTGACGCTGTGGGACGCACAGCCGGTCGCTCACCGCAGGACACCCGACGGGCGCTGCTGGACGCGGCAGCGGAGGCCGTACGCACCCGGGGGATCCATGCCTCGCTGGACGACATCGCCCGCTTCGCCGGCGTCTCGAAGGGCGGATTGATCTACCACTTCGCCAGCAAGGACGAGCTGATCCTGGAGCTGGCCCGGGATCAGCTCGCCGCCTTCCATGCCAGCATCGACGCCGCGCTGGACCCGTCGGACACCGCACCCGGCCGACTGACCCGCGCCTACATCCGGGCGGCGGTGGTGCCGGCCGATGACGACACCGACGTACGCGAATCGTTGGCTCTGATCACCCAGCTCATGACTCTGCCGGCGGTCGCCGAACTCGCCCGGGCCGACGCGGAACGGTGGGACGCGGCGCTCGCCGCCGATGGGCTGCCCGCCGACGTGCTGGCGCTTGTGGTGGCAGCGGCGGACGGGATGAGCACCGCGCCCCTGTGGGGTGCCTCGACGCAGAAGCTCCCCCGTCGACGGCTGGCGGAGCGGCTGCTCCACCTGACCCGGCACCCGCACCTGTGGGACGCGGTCACCCCGTGACGCCACTGAGCCGGCGCGGGCAGCACCTCGGGGCGCGGACGGCGTCCCCGTCTACGCCGTGACGGCCGGTCGGACGGACTGACCGACGGGGAACCGCACCCCGGTGAGGTCTTCGGAGACGGCCCACAGCCGCTGCTGGACGGCGACGTCGTACGACTGCGGGCTGGAGGTGACAAGTCGGGGATGGCCCTTGACCTCGTTGAGTCCGTCGGGACCGTAGTACTGGCCGCCCAGCGCGGCGGGGTCGGTGGCGGCGCGCAGGGTGGGCAGCGCGCCCATCGCCGGCGGCTGAAGGATCAGCGGCGCGAGCCAGGTCAGCGGAAGTCGGATGGCCGCGGGGATGTTGCGGGCCAGATCGGTGCTGGAAACGCCGGGGTGCGCGGCCATCGCGACCGTGGTGCCGTGTGTGGAAAGGCGGCGCTGCAACTCGTAGGTGAACATCAGGTTGGCCAACTTGGACTGACCATAGGCGCCGACCCGGCTGTACGACCGCTCCCACTGGAGGTCGTCGAAGTGGATGGCGGCCTGGATGCGGTGGCCGGTGCTGCTTACCGTCACCACGCGGGAGCCGGGCACCGGCAGCATCAGGTCCAGCAGCAGCCCGGTGAACGCGAAGTGGCCGAGGTGATTGGTGCCGAACTGCATCTCGAAGCCGTCCTGTGTGGTCTCCCTCGGGGTGTACATCACGCCGGCGTTGTTGATCAGCAGGTCGATCTGGTCGAACCGGGACCGCAGCGCCGCCGCCGCGCTCCGGACGGAGTCGAGCGAGGTCAGGTCCAGCGCCTGCACTGTCACGTCGCCGCTCATGCGGGCCGCGGCCTGCTCGCCCTTCTCGACGTTGCGGACGGCGAGCACCACCGACGCCCCGCGCTCGGCCAGCGCCTTCGCGGTCTCGTACCCCAGCCCGGTGTTGGCCCCGGTCACGACTGCCACCCGCCCGCGTTGGTCTGGAATGTTCGCGGTCGTCCACTTCTCGCCCATGTCAGGCTCCCAACGTGTCTAACGTACCGGAAGTATCTTGTTGCGGCCACGCTAGGGTACCGACGGTACGTTGTCAACGTACCGTCGGTATCTAAGCTAGGCTGTGATCGTGACTTTCCAGCGGGCGCGCACCGAAGAGCAGCGGGAGATCCGCCGACAGGCGATCCTCGACGCGGCATCGGCGATGCTCGACGAGATGCCGGTGGCCGCTGTCACCCTCAACGAACTCAGCCGCCGGGTGGGCCTCGCGAAGCCGAACGTGCTGCGCTACTTCGAATCCCGCGAAGCGGTGCTGCTGGAACTGCTGAACCGCTATCTGCAGGAGTGGCTGACGGACCTGGCGGGGGAGTTGGCTGCCGGCGTCGACGAGAACCTGCCCATGGCCGAGCGGGCGGCAGCGGTGGCCGAGATCCTCAGCCACTCACTCTCCGGCCGAGTGGCGATGTGCGACCTCTTCGGCGCGCAGGTGAGCGTCCTGGAACACAACGTCTCCGTCGAGGTCGTGACACGCTACAAGCGCGCCTCACTGGAGCGCCTGACAACCATGACCGCCCTGATCGAGAAGTACCTGCCGGAGCTGGGCGGCGACGCCACGCTGTTCAGCCTCCAGGCAATGGTCATGGCCGGCGCGCTGTCGGCGTACAGCACGCCCCCACCCAGCCTGCTGGCTGCGTACGAGGCCGAACCCGACCTGGCCCCGCTGCACCTGTCGATGAAGGACCACTTGAGGCAGGCGCTGACCGCGACCCTCCTGGGTGTGCTGCCTCGCGGCTGACCTGCGCGTGACGTCGGACGACGTTGAGTCGCCATGCCGACATCCGGGCATCCGTACCGGTCGTTCGTCGGGATAGTGGCGAGGTGGCGACGCTGGCCGGTGAGGGCGATGACCCGTACCTCTGGTTGGAAGATCTTGGCAGCGGCGCGGACGCTGCCCTGTGGGTCCGGAACCGCAATGAGGAAACCATCGCCGCCCTGACCGGCAGCGAGACGTTCGTCGGCCTGCGGGACGAGATCCGGCAGGTGTTCGACGCCGACGACCGCGTCCCGTGGCCGCGATGGCGCGGTGACGCCCTCTACAACTTCTGGAAGGACGCGGCGCACCCGCGCGGGGTGTGGCGGCGCACGACCCTCGACAAGTACCGCCGGCGCGAGCCGGAGTGGGACACGCTGCTCGACGTCGATGCCCTGGCCGCCGCCGAGGACGAGAACTGGGTTTGGCAGGACGTCACGGTGCTGCGGCCCGGCTACGAGCGGTGCCTGATCAGCCTCTCCCGGGGCGGCGGCGACGCGGCTGTGGTACGCGAGTTCGACCTGCGGCGCCGGGCGTTCGTGGAGGACGGCTTCAGTCTGCCCGAGGCGAAGAGCGACGTCCGTTGGATCGATGCCGACCACGTGTACGTCGCCACCGACTTCGGGCCCGGTTCGCTTACCTCCTCCGGCTATCCACGGATCGTGAAGCGGTGGCGGCGCGGCACACCTCTGTCCGAGGCCGCTGTCGTCCACGAGGGGCGCGCCGACGACGTGTGCGTGTGGGCGTCGCACGACCCGACACCTGGGTACGAGCGCGACTTCGCCGGTCGCCGGCTCGACTTCTACCGCAGCGAGAGCTACCTGCTGACGGAGGCGGGCGAGCGGATCCTGATCGCCGTGCCGCCGGACGCCCAGTGGCAACCGCACCGAGAGTGGCTGCTGGTCCGACCGCGTTCACGGTGGACGGTCGGCGGGGTGACCCATCCCGCGGGCGCCCTGCTCGCGGTCCGGTTCGACGCGTTCCTCGCCGGCGAACGGGACCTGACGGTGCTGTTCCAGCCCGATGCCCACACCGCGCTAGACTCCTACACCCGGACCCGCAACCACCTGATCCTCGCCACCCTCGCCGACGTGAAGAGCCGGCTGGAGGTGTTGACGCCCGACGGGACAGGCTGGCGGCGGGAGCCACTGCCCGGAACGCCGGAGCTCGACCACAGCGAGATCGTGGGCACCGATCCCGACCACAGCGACGCCTACCTGCTCGCCTCCGAAGGGTTCCTTCGACCGGCGGCGCTCCTGCACGGCCACATCGGCGGCGCGGTCGAGACGCTCAAGCGGGAACCGGAGTTCTTCGACGTCGGCGGCCACGCGGTGCGCCAGTTCTTCGCCACCTCCGACGACGGCACCCGCGTGCCGTACTTCGTGGTCGGGGATCCGAGCGCGCCCGCCGGGCCGTCCCTGCTCACCGGCTACGGCGGGTACGAGGTGTCCCAGACGCCGTACTACAGCGGGGTCGTCGGCCGGGGTTGGTTGGCGCGGGGCGGCTCGTACGTGGTGGCGAACATCCGCGGCGGCGGGGAGTACGGCCCGCAGTGGCACCGCGCAGCGATGCGGGAGAACCGACCCCGGGCGTACGAGGACTTCGCGGCGGTCGCTGCCGACCTGGTGGCGCGCGGGATCACCACCCCGGCGCAGCTCGGCATCGAGGGCGGGAGCAACGGCGGACTGCTGATGGGCGTGATGCTGACCCGGTACCCCGAGCTGGTCGGGGCGGTCGTCGCCAGCGTGCCGTTGCTGGACCTGCGGCGATACCACCGGCTGCTGGCCGGGGCCTCCTGGATCGCCGAGTACGGCGACCCGGACCGGCAGGAGGACTGGGCCTACCTGCGCGGGTACTCGCCGTACCACAACGTCCGTGGTGACCGCCCGTACCCGCCGGTCCTGTTCGTGACCTCGACCCGGGACGACCGGGTGCATCCGGGGCACGCGCGCAAGATGGCGGCCCGGCTGCGCGAGTACGGCCATGAGGTGGCGTACTACGAGAACGTCGAGGGAGGACACGGCGCGGCGGCCAACAACGAGCAGCGGGCCTTTGTCCGGGCGCTGATCTACGAGTTCCTGTGGCGGAAGCTGGCCCGGTCGGCGGCAGTCCCGCGTCAGATCTCGCCGGTGCGAGACCAGGTCCGGTGGTGAGGCTTAGGATCGGCGGCATGTCCTCCGCACTCGACACTCTGCCGAAGATCGGTGCGCCGGCGACGCGGGCCCTCAACAACGCCGGATATTCGACGTTGCGGGACCTGGCGGGGGCGCCGCGCGCCGAACTGGCCAAACTGCACGGCATGGGCCCGAAGGCGCTCGGGATCATCCAGAGTGCGTTGGAGCAACACAACCTGAGCCTGGGATAGTGCGGGCACTGGCGGCCGGGCGGGCGTCGTGTTCGCCGCCCGGCCCGGCCGTGCCCTTGGAGCTACTAGTTCTGGTCCGGGGCGATGTTGTGGTTCACCCGGAACATGTTCGTCGGGTCGTAGCTGCGCTTGGCCTCGACCAGCCGCTTGAGCGACTGCGGCGGATAGGTCGCCGCGATCCCCTCCGCTGTGGCGTCGCTGTCGCCCAGGAAGTTCACGAACCGCCCGCCGGTGCTCCACGGCGCGATGGCGTCGACCACACCGGTCAGGAACTCCTTGAATGCAGCGGCCTGGTCCGGAGCCCCGATGGCGACGGCGTAGAAGCTGAAGGCGGCGTCTCCGAGGTCGACAGCGTTCGTGGGCTCCGGGCGGCGGTCCAGAGCCCCGCCGAGGCGGCGGATGTCCAGGATGGTCAGCGGGCTGTCACTGCCGGGGCCGGCCTTGGCGATGATCGTGTCGACAAGCTCCGGGGTGAACTCCCGCAGCAACGCCGAGCGGTCCACGATCGGGATCGGGCTCGTCGGGTCGGCGTGGATCGAGGCCACCTCGCTGTAGGGCATGTCAGCCACCGAGTCGATGAGCGTCGGGCCGATCGCGCGCAGTGGGGCGACCAGCCGCTCGCCCTCCTCCGCCGGGCCGACGTAGGCGATCCGCACGTGCACCACCAGCCGACCGCGGAGCGGCTCGGGCACCTCGGGGATCGGCGGCAGCTGCAACAACGCGACCGACGAGTTCATCTCGTCCGGCAGGCCGGCGGTCCACCGCCCCCACGTCTTGAGCACCTCGGACGCCTGCTCGCCCGAGAAGAAGAGCCCACCGCCGTAGATCCGGCTGACCGGGAAGAGGGCGAACTCCAGCGCCGTGACCACGCCGAAGTTGCCCTTGCCGCCGCGCAGCGCCCAGAACAACTCCGGCTCGTCGGTCGCGTTCACGGTGCGCAGTTCACCGTCCGCGGTGACGACTTCGATCAGGTGTACGTGGTCGGAGGCGAAGCCGAAGGTGCGCCCGATCGGGCTCAATCCACCGCCGAGCGTGTAGCCGACCGCGCCGACCGTCGGAGCCGCTCCGTTGACGGGCGCCAGTCCGTGCTTGGCCGCCGCCTCGACGACCTGGTGCCACCGGACGCCGGCCTCGACCCGGGCCGTACGTGCCTCGGCGTCGATGGTGACAGCGTCCATCCGCCGGGTCGTGATCAGGAGCGCTCCGGCCGAGGAGAGCGCGTTGTGGCCGGTGGCCAGCACCGCGACCGGCAGGTTCTGCGTGGCGGCGAAGCGGACGGCGGCCTGGATGTCGGCGGCGTTGGCGGCACCGACCACGAGCTTCGGCTGCTGGGGGACGGCGAGGTTGTACGACTCGCACTCGACGTCGTATCCCTCGTCACCGGGGAGCAGGACCGGTCCGACCGTCTGGGCGGTGAGCCGCGCGACAGCACCCTCCACGATCGGGGTGTCGCCCTGGGCTGGATTGTTGATCGAGGTCATCGAAGTCTTCGCCTTCCGCAGAATTGGGACGTGCCTACCTGGGCAGATGCGGTCACGCGCCGTCAGTTCAGAAATGCGGTTTGTCTGAGAGCTGGTTCACACCGCCGGTGAGGTGCTGGCCTCGTCGATGTCGAATCTCTTGTCCGCTTCGGGTACGCCATGAGGTGGCCTTCCCTGCAGGAGCGGGATCGTGCCGGCAGGCCGCGGGGAAATACGTAAACCTGCCTGTCTCTCCGCTTGCTCCGATCGAGACGGGTCAATAGATTGAGTGCGGGCGCCGCCGGGGTTCGGGTGACCGGGCCGTCGGCGGCTGACAGGTCCGTCCCGAGCCGGGCAATGGGGTCGTACGCGCCGACCGGTCGCTGTGGCGCATCGCCGCGTCACGCCGCGCGCGCATCGCCGCGCCGCATCGTGAGCGCATCGCCGCGTCCACACCCGCGCGTGGTGTCGCGCCGCATCCCCAGCGTGGTGGCGCGCCGCGTCCACGCAGGGCGGGCGCCGCCGCACCGCCTCCGTCCCGTTCGATGACAGAAGGACCTTTCATGACGATTTTCCGCGCCCGGCCCGCACCGACCCTTGCGGTCGTCGTCGCACTGGCCGCCGCCGTGACCGCTACAGGTACGGCAGTGCTCACCGGCCCGGCCACTGCCGCCCAGGGCTGTCGGGTCGACTACACGCCCAACCAGTGGCCCGGCGGATTCACCGCAAGCATCAAGGTTTCCCCGGGCGACACCGCCGTCTCCAGTTGGACCGTCACCTGGACGTACGCGGGGGACGAGCGGGTCACCAACGGCTGGAACGCCACGGTCAGCCAGAGCGGGTCGACAGTGACAGCCCGCAACATGTCGTACAACGGCAGCATTTCCGCTGGTGGCTCCACCGAGTTCGGCGTACAGGGCACGTTCGGCTCCAGCGGCGGCACACCGACCGGGTTCAGCCTCAACGGCGTACCGTGCAACGGCGCCGGGCCGACCCCGACCACCGCACCGCCGACCACGGCCCCGCCGCCGACGACGCCCCCGCCCACCACGCCGCCCCCGACGACGCCGCCCCCGACCACGGCCCCGCCGCCCACGACGCCTCCGCCCACCACGCCTCCGCCGACGACCCCGCCGCCCGTCGGGTGCGCCGGGGCGGTGCTCTGTGACGGCTTCGAGAACCAGACCGGCTCGACGCCGTCCGGCGACTGGACCGTGGTGAGCCCGGACTGTTCCGGCGCCGGCACGGCCACCATCGACACGACCACCGCGCACAGCGGCAGCCGGTCGGTCCGGATCAACGGCGCCGCCGGGTACTGCAACCACGTCTTCGTCAGGTCCACGGCGAACCTCGGCAGCGTGGGCAGCGTCCGGTACGCCCGGATCTGGGTGCGGCACACCACCGCCCAGCCCACCGAGCACACCACGATGCTGGCGATGACCGACGCCGCCGACGGCAACAAGGACCTGCGGTTGGGCGGCCAGAACGGCGCACTCCAGTGGAACCGCGCCTCCGACGACGCGACGCTGCCCGAGCAGAGCCCGGCCGGGGTCGCGCAGAGCGTGCCGCTACCCGTCAACAGGTGGACCTGCGTGGAGTTCATGGTCGACGGCTCGGCCGGTCAGCTCCGCACCTGGCTGGACGGCACCGCCGTCACCGGTCTGACAGCGGACGGCGTACCGACGCACGACATCGACGGTCAGTGGTACAACCGCACCTGGCGACCGCAGCTCACCGACCTGAAGCTGGGCTGGGAGAGCTACGGCGGCGGGGCCGACACCCTCTGGTACGACGACGTCGCGGTCGGGTCCAGCCGGATCGGCTGCTGACCGTTTCAGGCGACGCGGACGCCGATCCGCGTACCGGTGGCTGCGCTCTTTCACCCAGTGAAAGAGCCAGTCCCGGCGGTGGGTAGCGCGCGGGATGATGCGGCTTCATCGACGTCCGTCAAGGAGGAGGTCCGGTCGCATGACGTTCGCGCGCAACCAGTGGTACGTGGCGGCCTACGGCAGCGAGGTCGGGCGGACCCTGCTCGCCCGCACGGTGCTCGGTGAGCCGCTGGTGCTGTATCGCACCGGTGCCGGCGAGGCGGTGGCACTCGCCGACCGGTGCGTGCACAGGCGCTTCCCGCTGTCGGAGAGCCGCCTCGACGGCGACACGATCGTCTGCGGCTACCACGGCTTCACCTACGATCCGACGGGAGCGTGTGTCTTCGTACCCGGTCAACAGCGGATCCCACGGACCGCGCGGGTCGCCTCGTACCCGGTGACGGAGCAGGATTCCCTGATCTGGGTCTGGATCGGTGACCGGGAGCGGGCCGAACCGGCGGCCATTCCCCGCGCCCCGTGGTTGGCCGACTCCCGGTACGCGGTGGTGCGGGGAATGGCGCCGCTGAACGCGCGCTACGGCCTGCTCGTGGACAACCTCCTGGACCTGTCCCACGAGACCTATCTGCACGGCGGCTACATCGGCACGCCGGAGGTGGCGAACACCCCGATCACCACAGAGGTCGACGAGGACCGGGGCGTCGTCTACGTGAGCCGGCACATGGACGACGCCGAGTGCCCCCCGTTCTACGCGCGCTCGACAGGCATCAAGGGTCGGATAACCCGGTGGCAGGACATCGAGTACCACCCGCCCTGCCTCTATCTGCTGCACAGTCGGATCGCGCCGCAGGGTGTCCTCCCACCCGCCGAGGGGGAGGACAGCGAAGCGTTCCACGCCGAGATCGTGTACGCGATAACGCCGTCGACCGAGAACACCACGTACGACTTCTGGGCGGTGGCGCGCGACTTCGCTATCGACGACGAGTCGGTGAGCGAGTACCTGCACCAGAGCAACCACACAGTGGTCATGCAGGACGTGGCGGCGCTCAACATTTTGGAAAAGGTGATCTCGACCGAGCCGGACCGGTACCAGGAGTTGAGCATCAACATCGACACCGGTGGGCTGGCCGCGCGGCGGCTGCTGGCCCGGATGGTCGGGTCGGGGACGGTGGGAGCGGCGCGGTGAGCTTCCCAGCCGGCGCGCGCATCGGGGAACGGGTCTACCGGATCCACTGGGTGCCGGGCACCGACACCCTGCGGGGGATCTGCCACTGTGGCGCCGAGCGCGTCGCCGAGGAGCCGGTCGAGTTGTGGGAGTGGCTGCTCGCCCATCCGCAGGGCCACGTCGCCGCCGTACCGGCGCCCGCCCCGCCGAGCAGGCTGGCGGTGCGCGCGTGACCGACGATCTCGCCGGGGCGGAACTGGTGGTCGCCAGCCGGGACCAGGCAGCGGCGGAGGTTGTCGAGATCGGCCTGTGCCGCCCGGGCGGCGGTGACCTGCCCGAGTGGACGCCGGGCGCGCACGTCGACCTGGAGCTGGACATCGGACTGGTACGCCAGTACTCCCTCTGTGGCGATCCGGCCGACCGGGCCGCCCTGCGGATCGCGGTGCAGCGCGAGCCCACCGGGCGCGGCGGCTCGCGGCTGGCGCACGAGCGGCTCACCGTCGGCGCGCGCGTCCGGGTGCGCGGGCCTCGCAACAACTTCCCGCTCGTCGCGGCGCGGCGCTACCTCTTCGTGGCCGGCGGCGTCGGCATCACGCCGATCAGACCCATGGTCGCCGCGGCCGACGCCGCCGGTGCCGACTGGAAACTTGTGTACGGGGGACGCAGCCGCGCCACGATGGCCTTCGCGGCAGCCCTGCGGGAGAGGTACGGCGATCGGGTGAGCCTGCACCCGCAGGACGAGTGCGGGTTGCTCGACCTGGCCGGATTGCTCGGTCGGCCCGACACCGGCCTCGTTTACTGCTGCGGGCCGGAGTCACTGATCAGAGCGGTGGAGGAACACTGCCGTGGCTGGCCGCCCGGCTGCCTGCACGTCGAGCGCTTCACCCCGCTGGGTGTCACCGGCGGGGAGGAGACGGCGATCGAGGTCGAACTCGCGCTCTCCGGGCGGACGGTGACGGTGCCGCCGGGCACACCGATCCTCCAGGCGGTGGAGGAGGCCGGGGTGCAGGTCCTGTCGTCCTGCCGGGAGGGCACCTGCGGCACCTGCGAGACTCCGGTGCTCGCCGGTACGCCGGAGCATCGCGACAGTCTGCTCACCGAGCAGGAGCGTGCCGCCGGGGACACCATGATGATCTGCGTTTCCCGGGCCCGTACGCCCCGGCTCGTGCTGGAGCTGTGACCGGCCGGCGCGGGCGGGGATGATGACGGGATGCGGGCGCAGCCGGGGCGGTCGGTGACAAGCAAGGTGCTGGCGCTGCTCGGCGCGTTCGGCCCCACGAGTGCGGCGCTGACCCTGAGCGAGCTGGCCCGCCGCACCGGACTGCCGCTGTCCACTGTGCACCGCCGGGCCGCCGAACTGGTCGAGTGGGGGGCGTTGGAGCGCGGCGACGACGGACGCTACCGGATCGGCCTGCGGTTGTGGGAGGTGGGCTCGCTCGCCCCGCGTGGTCTGGCGCTGCGGGAGCTGGCCCTTCCGGTCATGGAGGACCTGTACGAGGTGACCCACGAGAACGTCCAGCTCGCCGTCCGGCAGGATCTCGAACTCGTCTTCATCGAACGCATCGCCGGACGGCACGCGGTGCCGGTGCTCACCCGGGTCGGCGGCCGGTTCGCGCTGCACGCCACAGGCGTCGGGCTGGTCCTGCTCGCGCACGCGCCAGTCGACGTGCAGGAGCAGGTGCTGGCCGCGCCGCTGGAGCGGTACACCGACCTGACAATCACCGACCCGGCGCGGCTGCGTCGCTGCCTCGCCGAGGTGCGGCGGGCCGGGTACGCGGTGAGCGATCGTCAGGTCACCATGGACGCCCTCTCGGTGGCCGCTCCGATCCGCGCGCCGGAGGGTGTGGTGGCGGCGATCTCGCTGGTGGTAGCCCAGGACCGGGCCGACCCGGTGGCCCTTGCCCCGCTGGTCCAGGCCGCGGGCCGGGTGCTCTCGCGGGCGCTGGGCAGCTCGGGCGCGGGTCTGGTGTAGACATACTGCAAATCGTTGACGCCCGATCAGATTCTGCATAACGTTGCCCCATGTCACTTGCCGGCAAAGTCGCGATCGTCACTGGTTCCGGGCGGGGTCTCGGCCTCGCCTACGCGCAGGAGCTGGCCCGGCGGGGCGCGTCCGTCGTGGTGAACGACGTCGACGCCGAGGTCACCACCGACGCGGTGGAGGCGATCCAGGCGTCCGGCGGTCGAGCCGTCGCAGTGGTCGCGCCCGTCGGCCCGACCGAAACCGCGAAGGTGCTCGTCAGCACTGCTGTCGAGCACTTCGGGCGGCTGGACATCCTCGTCACCAACGCCGGCGTCCTCCGCGACACAGTGCTGTGGAAGATGAGCGACGACGACTTCGACACCGTCGTCGACGTGCACCTGCGCGGCACCTTCACGACAGTGCGCGAGGCGGTGCAACACATGCGGCAGGCCGGCGCGGGCGGCCGGATCATCTGCATCGGGTCACCCACGGGACAGCGGGGCACCTTCGGCCAGACCAACTACGCCGCCGCCAAGGCGGGCATCGTCGGCATGGTCCGCACCTGGGCGCTCGAACTCAAGCGGGCGGGCATCACCGCAAACGCTGTCGTTCCGGTCGCCGCGACCGCGATGACCGCCACCGTCCCCTACTTCGCCGCTGCGGTACGGGCCGACGCCAACGGCGAGCCCATGCCCTCCTTCTTCCGGCAGGAGCTCGGGTTCGGCACTGCGGACGACGTGGCCGGGCTCATCGCGTTCCTCGGCTCCGACGCGGCGGCGTCGGTGACCGGCCAGGTGATCGGTGTGGGGGGCGACCGCCTCCAGATCTGGACCCACCCCGAGCCGGCGCTCTCCGCCCAGCGCGAGGGCGGCTGGACCTACGAGGCGCTGGAGGAAGCCTGGCCGACGACGTTCGCCGGGGCCACGCAGAGCGTCGGTGAGCACTTCCCCGAACTCCCCGAGGAGTTCAAGCCCGCGACCGACTGACCCGCCCGACGAGGCCGTGCGACGAGGCCCGCCCGACGAAGGTTGCCGCCCATGTACCAGCCCGCGATCGACCTCGACACCGTCACGGCCATCGACATGCACGTGCACATCGAGGTCGACGACCACGGTCACACCTCACTGCCCGAGCCGCTCGTGGCGGCCGTGTCGGCGTACTTCCGGACGGACGGGCCACGACCTGCCGTCGACGCGGTGGCGCGGTACTACCGCGAGCGCAGCATGGCCGCAGTCGTCTTCACAGTGGACGCGCGTACGCAACTGCGGCACCAGCCTCTGTCCAGCACCGACATCGCCCGCGCGGCGGCCGAGCACGCCGACGTGCTCATCCCCTTCGGGTCGGTGGACCCGCGCACCGGCGAAGCGGCCCTCGAACTCGCCACCCGCCTCATCGAGGAGGAGGGCGTACGCGGCTTCAAGTTCCACCCCACGGTGCAGGGCTTCGACCCCAGCCACGACGAGTACGCGCCGCTGTGGGGCCTCCTTGAGCGGGCGGGCGTTCCGGCGCTCTTCCACACCGGGCAGACCGGCATCGGGGCCGGCACACCGGGCGGCTACGGCCTGCGGCTCGGCCTGTCGAACCCGATGCTGCTCGACCCGATCGCGGCGGACTTCCCCGACCTGCAGATCATCATGGCCCACCCGTCGGTGCCCTGGCAGGACGAGGCCCTGTCGGTGGCCACGCACAAGCACAACACGTGGATCGACCTGTCCGGTTGGAGCCCGAAGTACTTCCCGGCCGAGCTGGTGCGCTACGCCAACTCGGTGCTGAAGCGACGGGTGCTCTTCGGTACCGACTACCCACTGCTCACCCCGGACCGGTGGCTGCGCGACGTGGCAACCACCGACCTCAAGCCGGACGTGCTCCCGGGCATCCTGAAGGACAACGCGGCGCGGCTGCTGGGTCTTGCCCGGGAACGACGAGAGGAAGCGCCATGACGACGACAATCACCTACGACCAGCTCGCCCACCTCGGCGGCACCGACCTCGGCCACAGCGCGTACCGGACTGTCACCCAGGACCAGGTGAACCTGTTCGCCGACGCCACAGACGACCACCAGTGGATCCACGTCGACCCCGAGCGGGCCAGGTCCGGGCCGTTCGGCGCGCCGATCGCCCACGGTTTCCTCACCCTCTCGCTGGCAGTGCCGTTCTGGACCGAGCTGCTCGAGGTCAAGGGCGTGTCCACGAAGGTGAACTACGGCCTGGACAAGGTGCGCTTCCCCGCGCCGGTGGTGGTCGGGTCGCGGGTGCGCATGCAGGCGACGGTCGTCGAGGTCGTCGAGGTCCGCGGCGGCTACCAGCTTGTCGTCGACCAGACGATCGAGATCGAGGGCGGCACCAAGCCCGCCGTCGTCACGCGAGGTCTGTACCGCTTCTACGCCTGAACCCGGGGCGTGCACCGAGCCGCGTGAGCACACCACCTCCACCACCAGGAGACTGCTGATGCACAAGCACGGAATCGGCGCGTGGATGGCCAAGCGCCGCCTCAAGTCCCCGGACAAGGTCGCCCTCATCCACGGCGAGGGCGAGACGATGACGTACGGGCAGTTCGCCGACGGCGTGGACCGCATCTCGGCTGTGCTGCGGGAGCGGGGCGTCGGCAGGGGCGACGCCGTCGCGTACCTCGGCGGGAACAGCCCGGACCTTCTCCAGACGATGTTCGGGGCGGCGCAGATCGGGGCCGTCTTCGTGCCCGTCAACACCCGGCTGGCGCCACCGGAGATCGCGTACATCCTCGGCGACTGCGGCGCGCGGGTGCTGATCCACGACCCCGACTTCACAGCGCCGGTGGCCTCCGCCGCGCCGGCCGCCGGGACCCCGCACGTCGTCGTCACCGGCGAGGGCACCGCTACCGGCCCCGGGCTCGCCGATCTGGCGCGGGCCGCTGACGGGTTCACCGGTCACGCCGTCACCACCCACCGGGATCCGGCGGCAATCGTCTACACCTCGGGCACGACCGGCAGGGCCAAGGGGGCGGTGCTGACCCATGGCAACCTCACCTGGGTCGCGCTCAACTGCGTTGTCGACTACGACGTCGTCTCGACCGACGTCGCGCTCATGATCTCGCCGCTGTTCCATGTCGCCTCGCTCGGCATGGGCGCCCTGCCCGTCATCCTCAAGGGCGCCACGATGGTCTTGGAGAAGACCTTCGAGCCGGGCCGCGCGCTCGCGCAGATCGAGCGGTACGGCGTCACGATGCTCAGCGGCGTGCCGACCACCTACCAGCTGATCGCCGACCATCCCGACTGGGCCCGCACCGACCTGTCGACGCTCGCCAAGCTCACCTGCGGAGGTTCAGCGGTGCCGGCCCGCATCCTCAACGCGTACGAGGCGCGGGGCCTGTCGTTCTCGCAGGGGTACGGCATGACCGAGGCCGCACCGGGTGCGACAGCGCTGCCACCGGCGATGACCCGCGCCAAGCAGGGCAGCGTCGGCCTGCCGCACTTCTTCACCGACGTACGGATCACCGACGGCACCGGTGCCGTGGTGCCCGCTGGCGTCGTCGGCGAGATCGAGATAGCCGGGCCCAACGTCTTCCCCGGCTACCACGGGCTTCCGGAGGCGACCGCCGAGGCGTTCACCGCCGACGGGTGGTTCCGCTCCGGCGACCTGGGTCACCTGGACGACGACGGTTACCTCTACATCTCCGGCCGACTCAAGGACATGATCATTTCGGGGGGCGAGAACATCTACCCGGCCGAACTCGAACACCTGCTCGGCGAGATCGACGGGGTCACCTCGGCGGCGGTCATCGGCGTGCCCGACGACCGCTGGGGGGAGGTGCCGTGGGCGATCCTCACCGTACGGGAGGGGGTGTCTCTGGACACCGACGCCGTGCGGGCTGCTCTCGACGGCAGGATCGCGCGCTACAAGCTGCCGAAGAACGTCGTCATCGTGGACGAGCTGCCGCGGACCGCCTCGGGGAAGGTGCGGAAGGCTGACCTGAGGGCCCGCTTCGGCGCCTAGCAGTCGGACGGGCGGCGACGAGTTCGGCGAACTCCGCGGCGGACGCCTCGGCCAACCGGTCGTGCATCCGGCGGTAGGTCTCCGCCGACCGGGTGGCCGGCCACTGCGCGTCCATGAACTCGGCCGGCAGCCTCGGGTCGGCGCGCAGCAGCGCCAGCCAGTCGGCCACCAGCATCGTGCGCACTGTCAGGGCGTTCGGTGCCATGGTCGCGGCGGCAAGGTCGTCCCACACCTCGATGAACGCGAGGTGCGCGCGCCGGATCGCCTCGATGTCCCAGGCGGCGCGCACGCTCTCGGCGATCGGAAACCCGGCGAGTTCGCGGGCGTGGAAGGCGACAACGGCGTTGGGCGCGAGATCCTGCTGTAGCGGCTCCAGCGACCCGGCGAGGTCGACCTCCCCGGGCGCCAGCCAGAGCCCGTCGCGCAGCGGGGCGAAACCCTCCCAGGTGAGGATCGAGCGCAGCCGGTGCCGCAGCGTCCGTTGGCCCTCCGGGATCGAGAAGGTGACGAGGGTCCACCCGCTGCCCTGGGCGTCGAACGGCCGTGGGCCGCGTACGCGGTCCGTCGCCTCGCGGAGCACAGCGGCCCCGTGCTCGGTCAGCGAGAACAGGGTCTCCCGGCCACTCCTGGTGCGCGCCAGGATGCCGCTGTGCACGAGACGGTCGAGGGTCGCACGGGTCGCCGGTGCGGCGACATCCGCGCCCTCCAGCACGCTGATCAGGGCGCTCGCCCGGATCGGCCCCGTGGCGTTGTCGACGACATGCTCGCCGAAGAAGGCGAGCAGCAGTTGTTTCGGCTGCCGACTACCCACGGCCCTCCCTTCGACGAACCCGTTGTCCCGGCGCGATCACGACGTGGCCCCCGGCGCCACAGCCTGCCCGCGCTTGGCCCGCTGGATCTGGTCGTAGACGTGCGTCCGCAACTGCGTGAAACGGGGTAGGGCGCGGGTGGTGATCTGATCGCGCTCCGGCGGCAGATCGACCGTGAGATCCTCCTGGATCCAGGTCGGCGACTTGGACAATACTAGAACGCGCTGACCGAGATACACCGACTCGTCGATGTCGTGCGTGACGAAGAGGACCGATATCTCGCGGCTGGTGTGCAGCTCACGCACCAGGTCTTCCAGGTCCGCCCGGGTCTGCGCGTCCACAGCCGCGAACGGTTCGTCCATGATCAGGATTTCCGGCTGGTAGGCGAGGGCCCGTGCGATTGCCACGCGCTGCTGCATCCCACCGGAGAGCTGCCACGGGTGGCTGCGGGCGGCGTGCGCCAGACCCACCGCGTCGAGAGCGTCGACGACCAGTTGGTTGCGCTGCGTCCGGGAGAGCTTCTTGTGCCGCAGCGGAAGCTCGACGTTGCCGCGTACCGTCAGCCACGGATAGAGGCTGCGGCCGTACTCCTGGAACACGACGGCCATGGCGGGGCTCGGCCCCGTCACCGGTGAGCCGTCCATCTCGACCACGCCACCTGTCGGGCGCAGCAGGCCGGCGAGGCACTTCAGCAGGGTGGTCTTGCCGCAGCCGGACGGCCCGACGATGCAGACGAGTTGACCGGCGTCCATCGTGAAGCTGATGTCCCCGATCGCCTCGACGTCACCCGTCGTCGACTCGTAGACCTTCCGCAGGTGCTCCACCCGCAGCAGGGTGCTCCGGTCAGACACGGTTGACCTCCCTGATTCCGTGGTACCAGCGCAGGACGCGCCGTTCGACGAGCCCGAAAAGTACGGCGAGCAGGATGCCGACGAGGCCGAGCAGGAGGATGCCGCTCCACATCTCGGCGATGAGGTAGTTGCGCTGGAAGTAGGCGATCCGGTAGCCGAGCCCGGAGGACGACGCGAACATCTCGGAGATCACCATCAGGATGAGCGCGACCGAGAGGGCCTGGCGGACCCCGGCCATGATGCGCGGGCTGGCTGCCGGGAGCACGAGGAACCAGAGCCGCTCCCACCAGGTGACCTGGAACGAGTCGGCGGTCTCCTTCATGACGCTGTCCGTGGCCCGGACGCCCTCGATCGTGTTCAACAGGATCGGCCAGACCGCGCCGGAGACGATGACGACAACCTTCATGGTGTCCGTGATGCCCAGCAGGAGCATTGCCACGGGGATCAGCACCGGCGGCGGGATCGCCCGGACGAACTCCAGCAGCGGTTCGAGGAGTTCGCGCAACCAGTGGGCCAGGCCGATGACGGTGCCGGCGGCGATGCCGAGCACTATCGACGCGGCGACACCGAGGCCGAGGCGGGCGAGGCTCGGCAGCACGTCCTCGACGAACGCGGGACCCACCCACGTGTCCAAGAACGCCCGGGCGATAGTCAACGGGTCGGGAAAGAACCCGCTCGTCGCCCTCGTCGACGCCAGCCCCCAGATCACCAGGAGCAGCATCGGCAGCCCGAACGCGTTGAGCAGGCTCACCACGAGGCGCGATCCGACGGTGCGGCCGCGCGGCGTGGCGGCGATCCGACCGGTGTACGCGGTCACAGCACCTCCTCCCCTCGTACGGACTGGTGCCACGACAGCACACGACGCTCGACGAACCGGA
Organism: Micromonospora sp. NRRL B-16802; assembly: GCF_001279555.1. Lineage (NCBI taxonomy): Bacteria > Bacillati > Actinomycetota > Actinomycetes > Micromonosporales > Micromonosporaceae > Micromonospora > Micromonospora sp. NRRL B-16802. The sequence goes on from NZ_LGEB01000060.1 coordinate 38,541, forward strand.
AGACGAGGTTCACCAGGAGCCCGAGCAGGCCGGTGACGACGACGAGGGCGTAGAGGCCGGTGGCGTCTCCGGCGGACCGGGACAGCTCGATCATGCGCCCGAGACCGGGGTTGCCGATCACCATCTCCGCCGTGATGGCGAGGATGAGCGCGACCGCCGCCGCGAGCCGCAGGCCCGTCATGAGGTACGGCAGGGTGGTCGGCAGCACGAGGTGCGTCAACTGTTCGCGCCGGGTCAGGCCGAAACTGCGGGCGGTGTCCCGGGCGACCGCGTCGACGTCGGCGACGCCGTAGATCACCTGGACGAACACCTGCCAGAACGAGGCGTAGATGATGATGACGAGGGCGGCCCGCATCTGGATGCCGAACATCAGGACGGCGAGCGGAATGAGGGCGACCGACGGGATCGGTCGCAGGAACTCGACAACAGTGTGGGTCGCGCGCCGCAGGAACGGCACCAGGCCGACGACCGTGCCGAGGATGACCGCGGCGACCGTCGCCACCGTCAGGCCGATCGCCCAGGACGTCATGGTGCTGCCCAGCCTCCGCCAGAAGGCGAGGTCGACGACCTGCTCGACAAGTCGCGCCAGCACGTCGGTCACGTAGGGCAGGTACTGCGGGTTGACCAGACCCAGCGTCGGGACCATCTGCCAGACGACGAGGAACCCGGCCAGGCCGGCCACGCCCAGTGACGCCTTGCGTAACGTGCGCAGGCGTCGGGCGGAATGGACGCGCATGTCACCTCCGGTGTCGCGCGACCGGCGACGCCCTCCCCGGCCCGAGGAGTCGGGGAGGGCGGGAGCGCGCCGGCTACTGCTGTTGGATGAGGCGGTCGAAGTTGGGTTGCTTGTCGAGCACCTTGTACTTCTGCGCGAGTTCCGTGAGCGTCTGCAGGCTTGAGCGGTCGATCTCCCAACCGAACTCCGGGAGTTTCACCGAGTCGGCCACCGGCGGCGGCAGTTGAAGATTGTCCTTGATGGCCTGCCGGACGGCCGCCTCGTTGGCGGGGTCCTTGGCCCACTCCAGTGTCTTCTTCATCGCCGCCGAGAAGTCCTCGACCAGTTTGGCGTCCTTCTCGGTCCGCTCCTTTGTGGTGATCGTGGTGAGGGTGGTGAGGCCGGGCACGACCGCCTGGTAGGGCGCGACGACGAATGTGTCACCGCGGCTCTTGAGCTGCGTGACGAAGGGCTCGGGCACCCAGGCGGCGTCGATGTTGCCGGCTTCGAGCTGGGCCGGGGCGTCCGGGAAGGCGACCTCGACGAATTTGATCTTGGATGGGTCGCCGCCGTCCTTCTCGACCGCCGCCATGATCGTCACATCGCCGGCCGCGCCGAGGCTGTTGACAGCGACACGCTTGCCCGCGAGGTCGGCCGGCCGCTTGATGCCGGACTTCGCGGAGGCCATCACTGCGTTGATGTCGTCGCCGCTGGCGTAGGACGAGGCGTAGTTGCCGATGATGACGACGCCGAGGTTGCGCAGGTCGGCCCGGAACGGGCCGAAGGGCTGGCCGATCGCGAAGTCGATGTCGCCGTTCAGCAGGGCGGGAATGGACTGCGCGCCACCCTGGGCGGGCAGCACCTCGACCTGGAGCCCGCGTTCGGCGAAGATGCCCGCCTTGATGCCGCCCCACAGCGCGGCGGTCTCGGTGATGGGCAGCGCGGCGACCCGTACCTTGCGCAGCTCGCCAGAGGACTGGTCGGACGGGTTGGACGCGTCGGAGTCGGTACATCCGGTGAGGGCGATCGCGGTAGCGGCGATCAGCCCGAGAGCCAGAACCTTCTTCATTGACGAGGCCCTTCCTGGGCAGGGGTGGTGGGGTGCGTCAAGAACCGGCGGATGCCTCGGATCTGCGGGTGGACTACCGCTGCGTGGGGGCACGCCGCTGTGCTGGCCATGGTCAGTCACCTCGGCATTGAATGTCAATAATCTCTGACGCCCGTCAGAAATAAGTTGAATAATGCTGTGCGCCGAGGGCGTCGCTCCCAGCCGAACTGGCGCCATCCGGCATCCACATCGGTGGGTAGTGCTGCCGCCGAGCGGTCAGACCTCCGGCAGGCCCACGTAGTTCTCCGCGAGGCTCGTGGCGTAGGCGCGTGAGGTCGCGACGTACCTCAGGGTGGCGGTCTGGAGGTTCGCCTCGTACGGGTCGTCGCGCTCCAGCCGGTGCAGCATCGAGGTCATCCACCAGGAGAAGTGCTGGGCCCGCCAGACCCGGCGCAGAGCCGTGGCCGAGTAAGCATCCAGCAGGTCGGTGCGCCCCTTGTCGTACCACGCGGCGAAGGCGTCCCCGAGCAGCGCGACGTCCGCGAGGGCCAGGTTCATGCCCTTCGCGCCGGTCGGCGGGACGATGTGCACGGCGTCCCCGGCCAGAAACAACCGCTGCCACTGCATCGGCTCGACCACGAAGCTGCGCATCGGGGTGACGGACTTCTCCAGGATCGGCCCCTCGTTGAGCGACCAGCCCGGCACCGTCTCCAGCCGCGCCCGCAGCTCCGCCCAGATCCGCTCGTCCGGCCACGCCGCGATGTCCTCGTCGGGCGCGACCTGGAGATACAGCCGCGAGATCTCCGGCGAGCGCATGCTGTAGAGGGCGAACCCCCGTTCGTGGTTGGCGTAGATGAGTTCCTCCACCGCCGGCGCGGCGGCGGCGAGGATGCCCAACCAGGCGAAGGGGTACGTCCGCTCGTAGGTGGTCAGTACGCCGTCGGGCACCGCGCCACGACTCACCCCGTGGAACCCGTCGCAGCCGGCCACGAAGTCGCACCGCAGCTCCTCGTCGCGCCCGTTCCGTCGAAAGTGGACGACGGGCGAGTCCGAGTCGAGGCCGTCCAGGCGTACGACGTCGGCTTCGAAGAGAATCGCGCCGCCGGCCGCGAGTCGGGCCCCGATCAGGTCCTTGACCACCTCCTGCTGCCCGTAGACGGTGATCGCCCGCCCGGTCAGCTCCGTCATCGGCACCCGGTGCGACTCGCCGGCGAACCGCAGCTCGATGCCCTCGTGTCGCAGCCCTTCCCGGTGCAGGCGCTCGCCGAGGCCCGCGCGGGTCAGCAGGTCGACCGAGCCCTGTTCGAGGACGCCTGCTCTGACCCGGTGCTCGACGTAGTCGCGGCTGCGACTCTCCAGCACCACGGAGTCGATTCCGTGCAGGTGCAGCAGGTGCGACAGCAGAAGTCCTGCCGGCCCGGCTCCCACGATGCCGACCTGGGTACGCATCCGCGGCATCCTCCCCTCTTTCGAGACGTCAGAACGGGTGACGCACGCTGGTCGCCGGGCAGTGTGTTCGCTTGCCGAACGACCGTTCTCTTGTAGAACGGTGGCACGCGGTCCCGCTCGCGTCAACGGCGTGCCGTTGACGGATGCCGATACCGGCCGTACGTTCGACATCAGTACGACAGTGCGTATAGCGAACAGTCGGCGGGTCCGGGGAGGGTCATGGCGAAGCTCGTCTCGCTGGCCGACGGTGTCGCGGACCTGGTCCGCGACGGTGACGTGGTGGCCCTGGAGGGGTTCACGCATCTCATCCCGTTCGCCGCCGGTCACGAGATCATCCGGCAGGGTCGGCAGGACCTGACACTGGTGCGGATGACACCCGACGTCATCTACGACCAGCTCATCGGCGCGGGATGCGCCAGTCGCCTGGTCTTCTCCTGGGGCGGCAACCCGGGGGTGGGGTCGCTGCACCGCTTCCGCGACGCCGTGCAGCACGGCTGGCCGCGTCCGCTGGAGTTGGAGGAGCACAGCCACGCGGGCATGGCGAACCGCTACGTGGCGGGGGCGTCCGGGCTGCCGTTCGCCGTCCTACGCGGCTACTCGGGCACCGACCTGCTCCGCCACACGTCGAACATCCGGCCCATCACCTGCCCCTTCACCGGCGAGACCCTCACCGCCGTGCCCGCCCTGCGCCCCGACGTGACAGTGGTGCACGCGCAGCGCGCCGACCGGGCCGGAAACGTGCAGATGTGGGGCATCACCGGTGTGCAGAAGGAGGCGGTGCTCGCCGCCCACCGCTCGCTCGTCACAGTCGAGGAGATCGTGGACGAGTTGCAGCCGGTGCCGGGGCAGGTAGTGCTGCCCGGCTGGGCGGTCACGGCGGTGGCCGAGGTGCCCGGCGGCGCACACCCCTCCTACGCCCACGGCTACTCCGTACGCGACAACGACTTCTACCGGGCGTGGGACGCCGTCAGCCGGCACCGCGACACCTTCCGCGACTGGCTGGACCAGCACGTGCACCGGGCCGGGGCGACGGCGTGAGCGACGGGCCGGCGGCCTGGACCGCTGACGAGATGATGACAGTCGCGGCGGCCCGCCAACTGCGCGACGGCGCCGCCTGCTTCGTCGGGATCGGGTTGCCCAGCACCGCTGCGAACCTGGCCCGGGCCACCCATGCCCCGAACCTGGTGCTCGTCTACGAGTCCGGCTGCCTCGGCGCGAAGCCGGACCGACTGCCACTGTCCATCGGGGACGGCGTGCTGGCCGACACGGCCGACGCCGTGGTGTCGGTGCCCGAGGTGTTCAACTACTGGCTCCAACCCGGCCGGATCGACGTCGGCTTCCTCGGAGCCGCGCAGCTCGACAGGTACGGCAACATCAACACCACTGTCGTCGGAGGCGACTACGACGCACCGGTCGTCCGCCTGCCCGGCGCCGGGGGAGCCCCGGAGATCGCCGCCTCCTGCCGGGAGGTCGTGGTGATCGTCAGGCAGAACCGCCGGACGTTCACCGAACGGGTCGACTTCGTCACCTCTGTCGGGTACGGGTCGGGCCCAGGCGACCGGGAACGGCTCGGTCTACGCGGCGGGGGGCCACGCCTGGTGATCACCGATCTCGGCGTCCTCGAACCCGACCCGGTCACCTGCGAGCTGACGCTTACCCACCTGCACCCCGGCGTGACCCGGGAGCAGGCGCGTGCGGCGACCGGCTGGGACCTCGCCGTCGTGGAGCCGCTCAGCACGGGCGAGCCGCCGACGGCACACGAGTTGGCGGTGCTGCGGGCGCTGGAGGCGACCAAGCAGCCACTGCCGCAGCGGCAGGCCGTGGCACCGGAAGCCTGACGGGAGACGACAATGACCCAGAACTCCGTCCACCCTGCCGACGCCGGCCTGGTGCTGCCGCAGTACCGGCGCGACGACATCGACGCCCACCCGCCGCTGCTCAGCCCCGGCTACAAGTCGACAGTGGGGCGCGCGCCGAAGCAGCCGCTCACCTACCTGCCGCAACGGCTGACCGAGATCACCGGGCCGCTTCTGGGGGAGGGCCGGCTCGGCGACCTCGACCACGACCTGACCCGGCAACACGACGGGGAGCCGCAGGGGCAGCGGATCATCGTGCACGGCCGGGTCCGGGACGGCGACGGTCGGCCGGTGCCCCACACGCTCGTCGAGATCTGGCAGGCAAACGCCGCCGGCCGGTACCGCCACGCGAGCGACACCTGGCCTGCACCGCTCGACCCCCACTTCGAGGGGGTGGGCCGGGCGCTCACCGACGAGCGGGGGCGCTACCGGTTCATCACAGTGCAGCCCGGCGCCTACCCGTGGCGCAACCACGACAACGCCTGGCGGCCGGCGCACATCCACTTCTCCCTCTTCGGCCGCGCGTTCACCCAGCGCCTGGTGACGCAGATGTACTTCCCGGGTGACCCGCTCTTCTTCCAGGATCCGATCTTCAACTCGGTCCGCGACCCGGACGCGCGCAACCGGATGGTCGCCCGGTACGACCACGCCACGACGGTGCCGGAGTGGGCGCTGGCGTACGAGTTCGACATCGTGCTGCGGGGCCGGGCGAGCACTCCCTTCGAGGGCGAGGACGACGATGAGTGAGCGGTTGGGTGTGACGCCCGCGCAGACCGTCGGGCCGTACCTGCACATCGGTCTGCGCTGGCCCGACGGCCCGTACGTCGTCCCCGAGGGCACGCCCGGGGCGTTTTGGATCCGCGGCCGGATCCTCGACGGCGCCGGGGAGCCGGTTGTCGACGCGCTTGTGGAGAGCTGGCAGGCGGACCCGGACGGCCGTTTCGACCACCCGGACGACCCGCGCGGGGCCCGGCAGCCAGCGCTGGCGGGCTTCCGTGGCTTCGGGCGCAGCGAGACCGACGGGCAGGGGTGGTACGAGCTGCTGACAGTGAAGCCGGGGCCGCTGCCCGACCCGGACGGCGGCACCGAGGCACCTCACCTGGCCCTGTCGGTCCTCGGTCGAGGGCTGCTGCACCGTCTCGCGACCCGGCTCTACTTTCCCGACGAGCCGGCGGCGAACGGCGGCGACCCCGTGCTGCGCAGCGTCGACGCCGACCGCCGGGACACACTGATCGCCAGTCCCACGCCGGACGGGCTCCGCTTCGACATCCGCCTCCAGGGTGACCGTGAGACAGTCTTCTTCGCCGTCTGACGGGCTGCTGGGCAGCCTCTCCGGTGCTTCCGACGTCGACCTGGAACTCGGCGACACGGCCCTGCTGCGGGCCCTGCTCGACGCGGAGGCCGCGCTCGTCCGCGCCGCTGCGGACGCCGGTGTCCTGCCCACGACCGCGGCCGACGCGATAGTCGAGCAGTGCCGCGCCGAACGGTACGACACGGCGTCCCTCGGCCGGACGGCCGACGCGGCAGGCAACCCTGTCGTCCCGCTGGTGCGGGAGCTGACCGCCGCAGTGCCGGAGCACGCCAAGGGTTGGGTGCACATCGGCGCGACAAGCCAGGACATCCTCGACACCGCGCTGAGCCTGGTGGCCGTACGGGCGCTCGGGCCGCTGCTGCGCCACCTCGACGCCGCAGTGGATGCCGCCGCCCGGCTCGCCGACACCCACCGGGACACCGTCCTGGTCGCCCGGACCCTCGGGCAGCAGGCGGCACCCACCACGTTCGGGCTCAAGGCCGCCGGCTGGTTGACAGGCCTTGTCGACGCCCGGGACCGGCTCCGGCAGGCGGGCGCCGCCCAACCCGCGCAACTCGGCGGCGCGGTCGGCACCCTTGCCGCGCTCGGCCCGGCCGGCCCGGACATCGCCGAGCGGTTCGCCGCGCACCTGGGTCTCCCAGCCAGCCCGCTGCCCTGGCACACCCGCAGACAGCCCCGGCTCGACCTGGCCGCCGCCCTCGGTGGGCTTCTCGCGGCCACCGGCAAGCTCGCGCTCGACGTCGGGCTGCTGGCCCAGACCGAGATCGGCGAAGTCGCCGAGGGCGGGGCCGGGCGGGGCGGCTCCTCGGCGATGCCGCACAAGCACAACCCGGTGGACTCGGTGCTTATCGGCTCCGCCGCGCGGCGCGGTCCAGGCCTCGTCGCCACACTGTTCGCCGCCGCCGTGCAGGAGCACGAACGGGCCGCCGGCGCGTGGCACGCCGAGTGGGAGCCCCTGCTCGACCTGCTGCACCTTGCCGGCGGCGCGGCCAGCCGGTGTGCGCGGATGCTGGCCGAGCTCCAGGTCCGCCCGGAGCGGATGCGCAGGAACCTCGACGCCACGGGTGGGCTCGTGCTCGCCGAGGCGGTCGCCGCGCGGCTGGCACCCGCCCTCGGCCGCAGCGCAGCACACGACCTGGTCACCCGCGCCGCCGCCGCGCCCTCGTTCCGCGCGGCCCTGCTCGCCGACCCGCAGGTCCGCGCCCACCTGTCCGAGGCGCAGGTCGACGAGGCCCTCGACCCGCACCGCTGGCTCGGCTCGGCCGGCCGGTTCGTCGACAACGCCCTGGCCGCCGTGCGAGGGCCGCAGACATGACAGCTCGGCTGCACACCACAGTCGACGGACCGGCCGACGCGCCGGTGCTGCTGCTCGGCAGCTCCCTCGGCACCACGGGCGCGATGTGGGAACCCCAGGTGGCGGCCCTCGCGAAGCGGTTCCGGGTCATCCGGTACGACCACCTGGGCCACGGCCGCTCGGCGGTGCCGTCCGGCCCGTACACGATGGATCTTCTGGGCTGTGAGCTGCTGCGGACGCTCGACGACCTCGACGTGCCGTGGGTCCACTACGCGGGCCTCTCCCTCGGCGGCATGGTCGGCATGTGGCTCGCCGCGCACGCGCCCGACCGGGTGCGGCGGCTGGCGCTGCTCTGCACGTCGGCGTCGCTCGGCCCACCCGAGCAGTGGCGGGACCGGGCGGCGACGGTACGAGCCGTCGGGCTGGAAGCCGTCGCCGACGCTGTGGTGGCCCGCTGGTTCACTCCCGGCTTCGCCGCCGACCGACCGGACGTGGTCGCCACCCACCGTGCCATGCTCACCGCGACGTCCCCCGCCGGCTACGCCGCGTCCTGCGAGGCGATAGCCACAATGGATCTGCGCCCCGACCTGGCCCGGATCGACGCGCCGACACTTGTCGTCGCGGGCGCCGACGACAGGGCCACCTCCGTGGAACACGCCCGCGAGATCGTCGGGCGCATCCCCGGTGCCCGGCTGGCAGTGGTGGGCGCGGCGGCGCACCTGGCAAACGTCGAGCAACCCGGGCAGGTGAGCCGACTCCTGTTGGACCACTTCGACGAGAGACCGGGAGACCGATGAACGACAGGGAGCGGCACGAGGCAGGCATGACGGTACGCCGGCAGGTGCTGGGTGACGCGCACGTCGACAGCGCGGTGGCCGGCACCGACGAGTTCACCGCCGACTTCCAGGACTTCATCACCCGCTATGCGTGGGGCGAGGTGTGGAGCCGGCCCGGCCTCGACCGGCGTACCCGCAGTTGCATCACCCTCGCCGTGCTCGCCACCCTGCACCACGACGAGGAGTTGGCGATGCACGTCCGCGCCGCGCTGCGCAACGGACTGAGCCGGCAGGAGGTGGCGGAGGTCCTGCTCCAGGTCGGCGTCTACGCTGGCGTACCGGCGGCCAACCGGGCGTTCAAGGTGGCCCGGGAGGCCCTGCGGCAGGAGGCCGGGTGAGCGTGCGCGCGGAGGCGACGAGATCGCCGGAGTTCGTCCAATCGCTGGAGCGCGGGCTCGCGGTGATCCGGGCGTTCGACGCCGACCACCCGCAACTCACGCTCAGCGATGTGTCCCGCAGGACCGGGCTGACCCGGGCCGCCGCGCGCCGGTTCCTGCACACACTGGTCGAGTTGGGCTACGTGCACACCGACGGCAGGCTCTTCTCGCTGCGGGCGCGGATCCTCGACCTCGGCTACGCGTACCTGTCGAGCCTGAGCCTGCCCGAGGTCGCGCAGCGGCATATGGAGGCGCTTGTCGCGCAGGTACGCGAGTCCTGCTCGGTGTCGGTGCTCGACGGCGACGAGGTGGTCTACGTCGCCCGCGTTCCCACCAAGCGGATCATGACGGTGGGGATCAGCGTCGGCACCCGCTTCCCCGCGTACGCCACGTCCATGGGCCGGGTGCTGCTCGCCGCGCAACCGGCGGACTGGCTGGACGCCTACCTCGCCACGGCCCAGCTGCGGCCGTTGACGCGGCGCACCATCACCGACCCGGCGAAGCTGCGGACCGTCCTGGCGAAGATCGCCGCCCAGGGGTACGCGATAGTGGACCAGGAGTTGGAGGAAGGGCTGCGGTCGCTCGCCGCGCCGATCCATGGCGAGAACGGAACGGTGATCGCCGCGGTCAACGTCTCCGCGCACGCCTCCCGGGGCTCCTTCGAGGTGATCCGCCGGGACCTGCTCCCGCCGCTGCTGGCCGCCGCGAAGCGCATCGAGGAGGACGTCCGGGGCGGCCACGCCCGGGCAGGTGCCGACCCGTCCGCCACCCACGTCGGCGGCGCGGGTCACCCGATTCGACAGGCCAGCCGATGAGCGAGGCCCGGCGGCGCGCGGCCTGAACCGCGGCCGGCGGCAGCCGCTGCCCCTCGGTCAGACGGTGGTGTCCTGGACGGGCCGGACGCCGTTGACAGCCAGGTCGGCGGTGACCGGCGAGGGCTTGAAGCCCTTGACGATCAGGTAGACGCCCAGCGAGAACTCCCACACGGCGATGGGGAGGGCGGTGAGGGCCGTCACGGGGGACAACCGGTCCCAGAGACCGAACAGGATGCCGAGATCGGCGGCGACGAGCAGGGGCGCTCCCGCGAGCCCGATCAGTGGGAGTACCCGTGGCACCAGGCGTGCCTGGTACAGCAGGGAACCCAGCAGCAGGGCGTTCACGGCCGGCAGGAAGCTCTGGCTGAGCAGGAAGATCGAGTCGTAGAAGGCGACAAGCATCTGACCGGTGACGAGCGCGTCCGCTCCGACTTCGGCCCGCCGCAGGGCCACGACCGTCAGGAGGCTCGCGACGCCGATGAAGATGCCTGCGGCTTCGAGGACCCGGACGCCGACGAAGCCCAGCGCACGGGCTTCACCCTGCCGCTTGAGCACCGGATACAGCGCGATGGCGGTGCCCATGCAGGCGAGGGCGACGATCACCTCGAGGGCGGCGCCGACGGCGACCGAGGTGTCCGACGTGGTGCCGACGATGTAGTCAGCGTCGCGCACCGGCGCGTACAGGGAGAGCGTCGGAATCGAGACGAAGGTGAGCACATAGAACACGCCCGCGACAAGCGAGGTCTTCCTCAGCGCGTCCATCGGGGCCCTTTCCGTCGCGACCGTTGTCATGCCGTCACCTTCCTGCGGATCGCGCACTCGCGAATCGGCCGCTCGGGCATTCCTCGACCCGTCCACCAGTCCGGACCGCTTCGGCGGCCTGAAGCGCATCGGCACGGGCCACCGGTATCGGTACCGGTGGCCCGTGCCGCTGTGCGTGCCCGTCGACGGGGGAGAAGCTAGCGACTCAGCACGTACGCCATCACGAGCGCCGCCACCAGCGCCAGCGCGGCCAGCACCGCCGCCGCGATCTTCGCCGCGCTGTACGGACGCTCGCCGATGACCTCGCCGGTCCGGGCGTTGACCAGGACCTGGTACGACTTGCCGGCGTGCAGGTACGCGGCGATCCACACCGGCAGCAGCATCAACTTGTACGCCACGTCCGAGTAGGCGGTGTCCACCGCGGAGACCCGCTGCTCGTCCCCGCCGATGTCCGACCGGCAGTCCCCCTCGATGACCGGTGCCATCCGCGACTTCGCCTCGACGAGCCCCGCCTCGGGCTCGGTGTCATAGCGCAGCGCGTGATATCCGGCCAGGTAGTCGCTGTGGTACGCGACCGCCTCGGTCAGCGGCCACGGGGCCAGCTCGTCGAGCTGCTTCGCCGGCAGGTGCGTGGTGGCGGGCACCAGCACGTCGTCGAAGTCCCGGCGGACGGTGCCGCTCGCCGGGTGCCACCGGGTGTGGCGCACCTGTCGGGTGCGCGTCTCCTGCCGACCGTCCACAGTCACCGTGTACGTCTCGGTGACGTAGTAGTGCTCACCGCGCTGACCCTGGTAGTCCGACACGGTTCGCGCGTCGAACGTCCAGTGCGGCAGGTAGGTGCCCTTGAGCGTCTCCGCCTCGCTTACCTTCTTCAGGCTCCCCGGCGCGAACCAGCGGCTGCGGCACCAGGTGCCCAGGGCGGTGCGCACGCCCGCCCGGTCCACAGCGAACGGCAGCACCGCCTCCGGCGCGATCAACTCGCCGGTCACGTTCTCCGCCACCAGTGGCGTGGCGCAGAACTGGCAGCGCTTCGCGATAGCGTCGCTCTCGGTGTGAGCGCCGCAGGCCGGGCAGACGTACGCGTGCGCGGCGACGCTTGCCACCGGCTTGCGCGGCAGGCTCGCCAGTTCGTTGTACGCGTGCTCGCGCACCTCCCGGCCGGCACCGGCGACCTCCTGCCGGTACCCGCAGTACGGGCAGCTCAGCGCTGCCGCGCCCGGCGTGTACTCCACGCGTGCGCCACACCCCCCGCACCCGTACGAGGGCGGGGAAACCGCAATCTCGCTCATGCCGGCACTCGCCCCCTCACTGCGGCGGCAGCGGTGGCGGGACGCTGGCCAGCACCGCCGCCAGCTCCGGCACCTGCCCGGCGGGCTGCCACTGAGCCATGCCGGCCTGCCAGACGAGCGTGTCCGGGCCCAACGTGCCCGCGCCCACCTGCTCGGCCAGCCCACCGAGGTCGTACGGGCCCTGCCGCTGCCCGGCGACGCCGACGTACCACTGCGCCTGGTTCGGCAGCGGCGGCGGCTCGGCGGCGGCCGGCTGAGCGGGGGCCGGCTGTGCGGCGGCTGGTGCCGGCTGCGGCGCGCCCGAGCCGCCCGCCATCGCCCGGGACATCTGCTGGCCCATGGCCATGCCCATGCCCAGCCCGATGCCGGCGCCCGCCTCGCCGCCTGGGTTCTTGGCTGCGGCCTCCATGGCGTTGGCCGCCTGGAACTGGGTGTACCGGCCCAGGTCGCCGACAGCGCCCATGCTGGTCCGCTTGTCGAGCGCCTGCTCCACCTCCGGCGGCACGGAGACGTTCTCGATGACGAACTTGGGGATCGCGATACCGACCTCGGCCAGCTCCGCTGTCAACACGCCCGCGAGGCGCCGGCCGATCTCGTCCTGGTGCGCCGCCAGGTCCAGCAGCGGCACGCCCGCCGTGGCCAGCGCGTTGCCCAGTCGTCCCACGATGAGCTGCCGCAGGTATTCCTGCACCTCCTCGGTGCGGAACTGCGGGTCGGTGCCGACAAGCTCCCGCAGGAGCTGTGAGGCGTCCACCACCCGGGCCGCGTACGCGCCGAACGCCCGCACCCGGACCACGCCGAACTCGGCGTCACGCAGGATGATCGGGTTCTGCGTGCCCCACTTCATGTCGGTGAACTGCCGGGTGTTGACGAAGTACACCTCGGCCTTGAACGGCGAGTTGAAGCCGTACTTCCAGCCCTTGAGGGTGGACAGGATGGGCATGTTCCGGGTTTCCAGCGTGTACGTTCCCGGGGGGAAGGCGTCGGCGATCTTCCCCTCGTTGACGAAGACCGCCGTCTGGGACTCCCGGACGACCAACTGGGCGCCCATCTTGATCTCGTTCTGGTACCGGGGGAACCGCCAGACGATCGTGTCCCGGCTGTCATCCAGCCACTCAACGATGTCGACGAGTTCGCCCCGGAGCATGTCCATCAGCCCCATCGCACACCCTCCCGTCGGCGCCGAGGTCCGGCGTCGCGGCGACCATAGCAACCCCCCGCCACCTGCGAAAAGCGAGTCTTGGACACCGATTCGCCGCCGCCGATCGCCGTCTCGACCGGTGGCTGAGGGCACCTTGCACCGAACGCACGGCCCGGTCGGCACTGGCGTACACCGGCCGGTGCAGACCTGGGCGGCTGGCGGTGGCCGATCGGTCAGGAAGCGTCGCCGGAGGGCTGTGTGCTGCCCGCGTTCGCTCAGGTGGCGTCGCCGGTCGTCGTCCCGGGTCGGACGTACTCGACGTACACGTTGTCCATGTTGGACAGAACTGTCGCGCCGTGTGCCCGGAGCCGGCTGGCTCCGGGCACACGTGTCGCCGTCGGTCAGGGGCTGGTGCAGGTGACGCCGCTGGGCGGCGTGGCGCCGTTGCCGGTGGCGGTGAATCCGAAGGTGGTGGAGGCGTTCGGGCCCAACGAGCCGTTGTATGCGGCGTTCTGGACGCTGACGGTGCCGGTGGTGCCGGTGTTGACGCCGTTCCAGAGGCTGCTGATGGTCTGGCCGGAGGCCAGGCCCAGGCGCACGGTCCAGCCGTTGAGCGGGGCGGTGCTGGTGTTGGCCACTGTGACCTCAGCCTGGAAACCGCCGGGCCAGGTGTTCACGGTGCGGTAGGTGGCGGTGCAGACGCCCGGTTCGCCGGTCGGCGGCGGGGTGGTGGGTGGCGGTGTGGTCGGCGGAGGCGTGGTGGGCGGCGCGGACGTGGGTGGCGGGCTCGTCGGCGGCGCGGTGGTGGGCGGCGGCGTGGTCTCGAACTGGGTGAAGAACCGCCAGATCTCCGCAGAGGTCCACGTCCGCGAGTCGTTCGGGCTTGACGACCCGTCGACAGGGCTGGGGGTGTGGTCGCCGTCGAAGGCTGCCCACTGCACCGGGTATCCGGCCCGGCAGCCGGAGTAGGTGGTGGTGATGTGGGTGAGGCTGCCTCGGCTCGGCTCGCGTGGGCTCTGCGCGGTGCAACCGTTGTTCCGGACGAACGTGTCCCGCAGCGATCGACCCATGGAGATGTTGAGGACGCTGTCGAAGGTGCCGTGGATGCCGAAGTAGGCGACGGGCTGGGTGCCGCCGTTGCATCCGCTGAGGTTGGCGCCGGAAATCACGGTTACCGCCCGGACGACGGTGGGCCGCGCGCAGGCCACCGCGTAGCTCATCGCCCCGCCGTAGCTCCAGCCGAGGGCGAAGCGCTGGGTCGTTTCGACGCAGAGGTCGTTCTCCACCTGCCGGGAGATGTCGTCGAAGAGGGTCAGGTCGCGGCCGTTGGTGTTGGCCCAGCCGTTGTCGATGCCCTGGGGCGCGACGAAGATCGTGCTGTTGTTCGACAGCGGCAGCAGACCGTAGTAGCCGGCCGAGGCGACGTTGTTCGCCGACCCGTTCAGCCAGTGGAAGCCGAAGATCAGCCGGTAGGGGCGGTTCCTGTCGTAGTTGTCCGGGATCCGCAGGATGTAGGTGCGGTTCTGCCCGCTGCTGGAGATGGTGCGCGTCCCGCTGGTCAGGGTGGGCGCCTTACCGCATCCGGCGGTCGCCGCGAGCGTGCCGTTGGTCGCGGCCTCCGCCGTGGCGCCCAGCGCGCCGCTCAACGCCGCGCCGGTGGACGCCGCGAGGAGAACGGCTGCGGCGGCGATTGTCGACAACAGCTGTGTACGTTTGACCATTGCTTGCCTCCTTGCCCTTGATCGTCTGGGCCGGTGGTGCGCACGACGTCGACCGAACGACCCGCCGGCTGTGCCCGGCTCGTCCGCCATCGACGAGCCGGTTCGTGCCCGGGCTCTCCGTCGATGCGGGGGCGCCCGTGCGGGCGGGGGGAGGCTGGGCATGTGGCCGGGTCGGAATCGCCCGTTGGCCGCCTGCGGTCAGCCAGCATCGGCGGAGCGGCCCGGACTTGTCGCCGACCGGCCAGGCGGCGCGGTGGTGGTGCCCACGAGCGCCCTGCCGATTGGCTGGGGTGACGGGGAGCGTGCCCTGCACTCCCGCGCCGAAAGATAGCAGTTTATCGATAACATCTCCAGCCGCCGTCTTGCGGAAAGTAGGGCGACGGCTGCTGTCTCCCGGGGGCGCGGCACCGCCTCGCCGGGTCGGTCCAGGGCATCCTGGCGGCACGTTCCTCCGCCGTAACTATCGCGCCGCCGACCGCAAATTCCAGAGGTGTGGTCGCCCGGGCGCGTGTGAGCGCTCACAGCGCGTCGGGTCGCACGCCGGGGCGATCGGGGGAACCGCTGGAGCCCTTCATTCGGGCGGCTCGCCGTGAACAGGTTTGGTAACGATTCTGTGAACCCGTGTGAACGCTTCCTACCTGCTAATCCCGCACTTCGAGAAGGGTTTCGGGCAAAGGTGCAGAGGCGGCCCGTGAACACCGTTCACCCGCTTGTTCACTCTCGCTTAATCCTGTAGAACTCGGGGTGGGTCCGCTGGGCGGCCCGTCTCCCCCTGGTTCTAGGAGGACTACTCATGGCTCGTTCACACCGCTCGGGCGCCTCCTCGCCCGCGCTCTCCCGCCGCGGGGTTCTGCAGTTGGGCGGCAGCGTCGCGCTCCTTCTGGCCACCGGCGCCTGCGCTGCGGACAGCGGCAACAAGCCGAAGGACGGCGCGTCGGGCGGCCCCGCCGCCAAGACGTTGCGCATCGCTGTCTCGAGCTACCTGTCGAGCTGGGACCAGGACTTCGTCGGCTTCGACCTGACCGCGCTGATGCTCTACAAGAACGTCTTCCCGTACCTGATCGACTACGGGGTCACCACCGCCAGCGGCAGCCAGATCCTCGACACCCAGAACGTCACCCCGACGTTCGCCGAGTCGTTCCAGCCCGACGCCGAGCAGAAGGTGTGGACGCTCAAGCTGCGTCGCGGCGTGAAGTTCGCAAGCGGCAACGAGATGAAGGCCGCCGACGTGAAGTGGTCGAAGGACCGCGCGTTCGCCGCCCAGGCCAACGTGGCAGGCGTCTACCGCACCATCGGCCTCACGAGCGCCGACCAGGTCAAGGTCGTCGACGACTACACCGTCGAGTTCCACCAGGCGTTCCCCAGCGCCCTCACCCGGCAGATCCAGGCGATCTCGCTGTACGTCTTCGACTCCGTCGAGGCCAAGAAGCACGCCACCGCCAGCGACCCCTGGGCCAAGGAGTGGTTCGCGAAGAACCCGCCCACCGGCGGCTACTACAACGTTACGAAGGCCAACCAGGGCCAGGAGATCGAGCTCAGCGCGAACACCGACTACCCGGGCCCCGACCCGGCCAAGACGCCGACCATCCGGATCTCGGTCGTGCCGGCCGCGTCCAACCAGCGGTTGCAGCTGCAGGCCGGTGACGTCGACATCGCCCTCGGCATCAGCCAGCGCGACATCCAGGACCTCAAGAAGACGCCCGGCATCAAGGTCATCTCGGCCCCCAGCAACCGCCAGGTCGCCATCCAGATGTCTGTCACCGCGGCGCCGTTCAACGACGTGAACATCCGTAAGGCGCTCGCCTATGCCGTGCCCTACGAGCAGATCATCAGCAACGTGTACGGCGGTGACGCCCGCGCGGCCAAGAGCACTGTGCCGCTGGACATGCCCGGACACGACGACAACGGCTACCCGTACGCCCACGACATCGACAAGGCCAAGGCCGCGATGGCCGCCGCCGGCCGTTCGTCGCTGGACTCCGAGCTGGTCTTCGAGTCCGACAACGAGGAACAGCAGAAGATCGCCGTCCAGGTGCAGAGCGAGGCCGCGAAGGCGGGCATCAGGCTCAAGCTGACCCCGCTGGACCCCGCGACCCTCGGCGAGCGACGGACCAAGAAGAACATCCCGCTCCAGATCACCTCCGGGCAGCTCTGGGTCGACGACATCGAGTACATGCTCGCCACGAGCTTCGTGAAGGGCGCCAACCTCAACTACTCCAACTACAGCAACCCGGAGATCGAGCAGATCTACGAGAAGTCGCACACCACCGTCGACACGGCTGCCCGTAACGCGCTCTGGAAGCGGGTCCAGGAGATCCTCGCCGCGGACGTGCCGTGGGTGGTCATCTGCCAGCCGAACTTCAACCTGCCCGTGCGGGAGTCTGTGGCCGGTTGGGTGCAGCCCATGGACGGTCTCGCCCGCCTGCGGTACCTGAGCGCGTCGGCCTAGGACGCCATCCGCCCATGCGTATCTTCCGGTTCGTCGTCAGGCGACTGCTCCAGCTGATCCCCGTTCTGCTCGGAGTGGTCGTCCTGGCGTTCCTCCTGGTCCGCGTGCTGCCGGGCGACCCGGTACGCAGCATCCTCGGGCCCAACGCCAGCGCGGAGGACGCCGAAGCCGCCCGGGTCCGCTTCGGCCTGGACAAGTCGCTGTGGCAACAGTTCCTCGACTACCTCGGGGGATTGGTCACCGGGGACTTCGGTACCTCCATCCAGAGCGGCAACTCCGTGGGCTCGGAGATGGCGCTGAGGATCGGGCCCACCCTGGAACTCGTCGTCATCGCCGTGACCATCGCCCTCGTGGTGGCGACAGTGCTCGGCGTCTGGTCGGCCCGACGGGCCAACCGGCTCGGCGACCACAGCGTCCGGATGTTCGCCCTGGCCGGCAACTCCGTACCCGAGTTCTGGCTCGGCCTGGTGCTAGTGCTCGTCGGCTACAGCATCCTCGGCTGGTTCCCGGCACCCAACGGGCGCGTCGACCCCGACACGAACCTCACGCCGATCACCGGCGCCGACCTCGTCGACGCCGTGCTCACCGCCAACGGACCGGCGTTCGCCTCCGCCGCGGCGTACCTGGCACTGCCAGTGCTGACCCTCGTCGTCGGCGTGGTCGCGCCGCTGCTGCGCAGCGTCCGGGCCTCCGCGCTGGAGGTGCTGCACTCCGAGTCGTACGCCGCGGCGCAGGCACACGGCCTGCGTGGCCGCACCCTGCACTACGGCTATCTGATGCGGGCGACGCTGGTCCGGCTGCCGTCGCTTGCCGCGTTGGTCTTCGGCACCGCCATCGGCTCGACAGTGCTCGTTGAGTACGTGTACTCGTGGCAGGGCTTCGGCCAGTGGGCCCTGCGCGGTCTGCTCTACCGGGACTACCCGGTGGTGCAGGCGTCGGTGCTGGTCATCGCGTTGTGCTACGTGCTGGTGTTCCTCATCGCCGACGTGGTCCACGCGATCCTCGACCCGAGAGTGAGGCTCTGATGGCCGAGCTGCGCACCGCCGTCACCGGCGACTCCACGGTGCCCGTGGTCGTCCCGGGCGGCGACCGGGACAGCCGTTTCGCACGGCGTCTGATCATCGCCGGGGCGACAATCCTGTCGGTGGTCGCGCTGGTGGCGGTGTTCGCGCCGCTGCTGAGCCCGTGGGGCGAAACCGAGATCGACCCGGCGAACACCCTTGTCGCCCCGGGTGGCAACCACCTGCTCGGCACCGACGGCAACGGCATGGACATCTGGAGCCGGATGCTCTACGCCGCCCGTCTCGACCTGGGCATCGCCCTGGCCGCTGTCGCGCTCGCGGTGGTCGTCGGCACCCTGCTCGGACTGATCGCCGGCTACTTCGGCGGCTGGCTCGACGACGTGCTGATGCGGGTGGTCGACATCTTCCAGTCGTTCCCCACGTTCATCCTGGCGCTTGCCGTGGCCGCCCTGCTCGGCAACGGCACGATCAACCTCATCATCACGATCGCCGCGGTGAACGCCCCGGCGTACGCCCGGCTGGTCCGCGCCGAGGTGCGGTCGCTGCGCGAGTTGCCGTTCGTGGACGCCGCGATCACCTCCGGCGCGTCGCCGGTGGGCGTGCTGTGGCGGCACCTGCTGCCCAACAGCCTCACTCCCGTCCGGGTGATCGCGCCGCTGAACTGCGGCTGGGCGATGCTCACCCTGGCCGGGCTCTCCTTCCTCGGTCTGGGTGTGAGCATCCCCGAGGCGGAATGGGGTGCCATGATCAGCCTGGGCGCCGCAGACGTGGTCGGTGGACGGTGGTGGACCTCGGTCCCACCCGGCCTGGCCCTGTTCGTCTGCGTCCTCGGGTTCAGCCTGCTGGGCGAGGGCCTGCAGGACCGCGCGAACGCGAAGCGGCGGTGACCATGCTGTCCATCGAGAACCTTTCCGTGCTCATCCGCCGGCCCGGCCGGCAGGTGGCAGCGCTCAGCAACGTGAGCTTCAGCGTGCGACCCGGCGAGGTCGTCGGCCTGGTCGGTGAGAGCGGCGGCGGCAAGAGCATGGTGGCCCGCGCCATCGTCGGCCTGCTCCCCGGCGGTTCACACGCCACCGGGCAGGTGCTCTTCGACGGGTCGGACGTGCTGCGCATGGACGACACGGCGTTGGCCGCACACCGGGGGCGGGGGGTGGCGATCTGCTTCCAGAACCCGCGCGGCGCGCTCAGCCCCACCCGCACCATCGGCAAGCAGCTCGTCGACCGGCTCGCGACCCACCAGGAGATGTCCGGCGCCCAGGCCCGCGAGGCGGCGCGTGAGCTGTTCGAGGCGGTCGGCATCCGCAGCCCGCAGCGCCGGCTCGACGCGTACGCCCACGAGCTGTCCGGCGGCATGGCCCAGCGGGTGATGATCTCGCTGGCCACCGGGTGCGCCCCCGACCTGCTGATCGCCGACGAGCCGACCACCGGCCTCGACGTGACGCTGACCCGGGAGATCCTGCGGCAGTTCCGGCACGCCGCCGACACCGACGGCCGGGGCGTGCTGCTGATCTCCCACGACCTCGCCTCCATCGCGGAGGTCTGCGACCGGGTGGTGGTGCTCTACGCCGGAACGGTGGTGGAGAGCGGCCCCGCCGAGCAGGTGCTGCGGGAGCCCGCGCACCCGTACACAAGGGCGTTGCTGCGCTCGGTGCCGGACGTCGGCGGCCGGCCGGTCGTCGCCACCCCCGGCGCCATGCCCCTGCTCACCCAGGCACCGGAGAACTGCCCGTTCGTGGCCCGCTGCGCGCACGCCGACGGCACCTGTTCGTCCCGGCGGCCGGCCACCAAGCCGCTCGCCGGCGGACGCGGTGACTGGTCCCTGGCCTGCTTCCACCCGCAGACCCGGCCGCTGGACGCCGGCGCGCCGTCGACGTCGCCCACAACGGCCGAAGCCGGCGCGGAGCCGGCCGAGGCGGACCGCAAGCCCGCCGTGCTGGAGATCGACGACGCGCACGTGGTCTATCGCAGCCGGTTCGGCTCCGGCGGTCACCACGCGCTGCGGGGCGTCACGCTGCGGCTCGCACCGGGCGAGACACTTGGCGTGGTGGGCGAGAGCGGCTGCGGCAAGAGCACGCTTGCCAAGCTCATCATGGGTCTTGTCGCGCCCACGTCCGGCACTGTCACCGTCGCCGGGCAGGCCCTGGTCAAGCAACCGGGCCGGCCCCGCCCCCGAGGGCGGGCTCTGCGGCGCGCACGTACCCGTGCCCAGCTCGTCTTCCAGGACCCGATCGGCTCGCTGAGCCCGCGCCGTCCGGTCGGCGACTCCATCGCCGAGCCTCTGCGGGCCGCTGGCCTGTCCCCGGCGGAACGGAACGCGCGGGTCGCCGCCGTGCTGGACCGCATGGAGCTGGACCGCTCGATTCTCCAGCGGTACCCGCACGAGCTGTCCGGCGGCCAGGCGCAACGGATCGGCATCGCCCGCGCCCTGGTCGGCGAGCCGAATCTGATCGTCTTCGACGAGCCGACCTCGGCCCTGGACGTCACTGTGCAGGCGCAGATTCTCGCGGTGATCGCCGACGTGGCCGCCGACGCGGACCGCGCCTCGGTGTTCATCTCCCACGACCTGGCGACCGTTCGGGGCTTCGCCGACCGGGTCGTGGTGCTCTACCTCGGCCAGATCGTCGAGGAGGGGCCGGTGGACGTCGTCTTCGACAACCCCCGGCACCCCTACACCCGGGCGCTGCTGGGCAGCGCACCCCGTCTCGGCGGGACGGCCGGATCCGACGGCGAGTCCGTTGAACTGGTCAAGGACCTCGAAGAAGCCGACGCCGCGACCGGGTGCCCGTTGGCCGCCCGGTGTCCGTTCGTCACCGACCGGTGCCGGGCGGAGCGGCAGGAGCTTCAGTCGTACGGCGAGAGCCGGGCCGCCTGCTGGCGCGTTCCCGAGCTCCCCGCCCTCATCGGAAGGCAGGCTGTCACACCATGACCCGTCGCCCCATCCGGCTCGCCGTCGACATTGGCGGCACCTTCGTGGACGCCATGGAACTCGACACGCGCACCAACCGGGTCCGCTTCCGCAAGGCGGCGACGACACCGGCCCGACCCGCGGACGGCGTGCTCGCCGCGATCACCGCGCTCGGCACCGACCTGTCCGAGGTGGAGCTGTTCATCCACGGCACCACCCTCGGGCTCAACGCGGTGCTGGAGCGCCGGGGTGGACGTACCGGAATCATCACCAACGAGGGTTTCCGGGACATCTTCCTGATCGGTCGCGGCAACGTGCCCTCCGACCACATGTACGACTTCCAGTACCAGCGGCCGGAGAGCCTCGTGCAGCGCCGCTTCACCGCGGGCGTACGGGGCCGACTCGACTATCGGGGACGGGTCGTGGAGGAGCTGGACCCGGAGAGCGTCCGGGCAGCCGCCCGCACACTCGTTGTGGACCAGCAGGTCACCTCGATCGCCATCTGCTTCCTGCACTCGTTCCTCGACCCGAGCCACGAGCGGGAGGCCGCGCGCCTCATCCACGAGGAGTTCCCCGACGTCAGCCTGTCGCTGTCGACGGACATCGTGCGCGAGTACCGCGAGTACGAGCGGACCAGCACCACAGTGCTTGAGGCGTACATCCGGCCGATCTTCGAGCGGTACGTGGACGAGCTTGAGGCCGGGCTGGCCGAGCGCGGCTTCGACGGACGCTTCCTGATCATGCGCTCCGGCGGCGGTTCGATGACCAGCGCGGTCGCCAAGACGGCACCCACCCACACAGTGCTCTCCGGCCCGGCCGGTGGCATCGTCGGTGCCGCCTACATCGCCTCGGAGCTGGGCCGCGACAACGTGCTCACCTTCGACATCGGCGGCACCTCACTGGACGCCTGCGTGATCGAGCGCGGCAATCCGGTCGCCGCGTACGAGGCGCAGCTGGAGCACTTCCCGCTGCTCATCCCGACGTACGACATCCGTACCATCGGCGCTGGCGGCGGCTCGATCGCCTGGCTGGACCACGGCCTGCTCAAGGTCGGCCCGCAGAGCGCCGGTGCCGACCCCGGCCCGGTCTGCTACGGCCGGGGCGGCACGAAGCCGACCGTCACCGACGCGGCAGTGGTGCTCGGCTACATGGACCCGGACCGCTTCCTCGCCGGCACCATGGGCCTGCGCGACGCCGAGGCGCGCGCGGCCATCCAGGAGCAGCTTGCCGAGCCGCTCGGCCTGACCGTGGAGAACGCGGCGGCCGGCGTGTTCGACGTGCTGCTGGCCCGCACCGTCGGCGCGGTCCGGCAGATCACCGTCGAGCGGGGCCACGACCCCCGGCAGTTCGCGCTGCTCGCGTTCGGTGGTGCCGGGCCGCTGCTCGCCCCGCTGCTGGCGCGGGAGATGGGCATCGGCGAGGTCATCGTGCCGTTCGCGCCGTCCGGTTTCTCCGCGTGGGGCATGCTGTCGGCCGATATCGTCAACGACTTCAGCCGTACCGTGATGGCCACCCTCGACGACGCGGACCTGACCGAGCTGGACCAGCTGTTCAAGGCGGTCGAGGCCGAGGCGGTGGCGTCGCTCGTGGCGCAGGGCGTTCCGGCCGGCGAGGCGGTGCTGGAGCGGCAGTTCGAGCTGCGCTACCTCGGCCAGGAGCACAGCCTCATGGTCACCGTCGGGCGCGAGCTGGACCGCGACGCGGTCCGCGCCGCGTTCGACGAGACGCACCGCGGCCGGTACGGCCACACGATGGGCAACCCGTTGCAGATCCTCAACCTGCGGGTGCGCGGCATCGGCCGCACCGACCGGCCGGAGCTTCAGACCAGGCCGCGCGGCGACGGCGACCCATCGCAGGCCCTGCTGAACCACCGGGACGCCTACGACTTCGGGCAGCACGCTGTGGTGCCGTTCGCGGTCTACGACCGGGCCGCCCTTGAGCCGGGCGACACCTTCGACGGGCCGGCGCTTGTCGACGAGGGCACCTCCACCACTGTGGTGCCCAGCGGCCAGCGCGTCACCGTCGACGACCACGGATACCTGCTCGTCACTCTGGAGGAAGCCGCATGACCACGCTGGACGGAGCCCAGGTCGAGGTCGTCCGCAGCTATCTGTTGTCGGCGGCCGAGGAGATGCGGGCCACGCTGATCCGTACCTCCTTCAACCCGGTCATCTACGAGGTGCACGACTTCGGCCTGTCGATGTACGACGCGGACCTGCGGCTGGTAGCCGAGGCCACAGGGCTGACGTTCTTCCTCGGCGCCAACGACTTCTCGCTGCGCAAGGGCGTGGAGTATGTGGGCCGGGAGAACCTGCACCGGGGTGACGTGGTGCTGCTCAACTACCCGTACTGGAACGCGGCGCACGCCTACGACGCCACGCTGTTCGCGCCGGTCTTCCGGCCCGACCCGGCCGACCCGGACGCCGACGGCGACCTCGTCGGGTTCCTCTGCGTCCGCGCGCACTGGATGGACCTGGGTGCCAAGGACCCGGGCTACGTGCTCGACTCGACCGACATGCACCAGGAAGGGGTCATCTTCCCGGGTACGAAGGTGGTCTCCCGTGGCGAGCCGGTGCACGAGATCCACGAGCTGATCCGTTTCAACTCGCGGATGCCCGACGCGGTGCTCGGCGACCTGCACGCGCAGATCGCCGCGCTGCGCACCGGCGAGCGCCGGATGCTGGAGATCATCGAGAAGTTCGGCCGGACCACTGTGGACCAGGCGATCGACCGGATCATCGCCGACGGCGAGTCCCGCGCCCGCGCCGCGCTGGCGACCCTGCCGCAGGGCACCTGGACCGCCGAGGACTGGGTGGACGACGACGGCATCACCGACGATCCGGTGAAGATGCGCGTCACCGTCACTGTCGCCGACGGGCGCTTCATAGTGGACTTCGCCGGCTCGGCAGCCGCCACCCGCGGCCCGATCAACATGCCGTTCGGTGCCACCGAGGCGATCTGCAAGGTCGTCCTGAAGTCGCTCACCTCGCCGGACGAGCCGTCGAACGCGGGCACCGTGGCGCCGCTGGAGGTGCGGGCCGAGCCGGGCAGCCTCTTCCACGCCGTCTATCCGCAGCCCACGTTCACGCTCTGGACCGGCATCGTCGCCGTGGAGTTGATCCTCAAGGCGTTGGCGCAGGGCATGCCGGACCGGTTGCCGGCCTCCAGCGGAGGTGACGTGCCCGGGTTCATGATGGTCGGCCTGCACCCGGACACCGGAAAGATGTTCGCGGTCAGCAACAACGACCTGGTGGGCTGGGGCGGCACGCCGCAGCACGACGGCATGGACGCCGCCACCCACGTCTCCGGCAGCACCGGCCGGGGCACCCCGATCGAGGTCATGGAAGCCAAGACCGGGATGTTCTTCGAGCGCTGGGAGATCCGGACGGACTCCGGTGGCGCCGGCCGGTTCCGGGGTGGTTGTGGCCTGCGGCGGGACATCCGCTTCGTGACCCCCGGCGAGTTCCTGACGGTCATCAAGAAGACGAAGAGCGCTCCGTGGGCCCTGGAGGGCGGCGAGCAGCCCGAGCCGAACCAGGTGGTGGTCTTCCCCGGCACCGATCGGGAGCACCGGGTGAGCACCAAGCGCACGAGCGTGGCGGTGGGGGACCGGGTGACGTTGTTGACCGCCGGCGGTGGTGGGCATGGTGACCCGGGGAGTCGGGACCCGGAGGCGGTCCGGCGGGACGTGGCCGAGGGCTACGTCTCACCGGAGGTGGCCCGGGACGTCTACGGAGTGGACGTCGATGGGTGAACCCACCGGGGCGACCGTCGAGGTCGTCCGCAGCCATCTCGTCTCGGCCGCCGAGGAGATGCGCGCCGCGCTGGTGCGCACCGCCTTCAACCCGGTCATCTACGAGGTGTACGACTTCGGCATCTCCATCTACGACCGGGAGCTGCGGCTGGTCGCGGAGTCGACAGGGTTGTCCCGCTTCCTCGGCGCCAACGACTACTCGCTGCGCAAGGGCGTGGAGTACGTCGGCAGGGAGAACCTGCACCGGGGCGACGTGGTGCTGCTCAACTACCCGTACTGGAACGCGGCGCACACCTACGACGCCACCCTGTTCGCGCCCGTCGTCCTGCCCGACAGCGACGAGCTGATTGGCTTCCTGTGCATCCGCGCGCACTGGATGGACCTGGGCGCCAAGGACCCTGGCTACGTGCTGGACTCCACCGACATGCACCAGGAGGGGATCGTCTTCCCCGGCACGAAGGTTTATTCCCGTGGCGAGCCGGTGCACGAGATCCACGAGCTGATCCGCTTCAACTCGCGCATGCCGGAACTCGTCATCGGCGACCTCAACGCGCAGATCGCGGCGCTGCGTACCGGCGAGCGTCGGATGATCGAGCTGTTCCAGCAGTTCGGCCCGCCCGTGGTGGATGCGGTGATCGAGCGGGTGATCCAGGTCGCCGCCGACAGCGCCCGCGCGGCGGTCGCCGCGCTGCCGCAGGGCAGTTGGACCGCCGAGGACTGGCTCGACGACGACGGTGTCACCGACACCCCGATCCGGATGCGGGTCACCGTCACCGTCGCCGACGGCGAGTTCACTGTGGACTTCGCCGGTTCGTCACCCGCGGTGCCCGGGCCGGTGAACCTGCCGCTGGGCGCCACCATCGCCACCTGCCGGGTCGCGTTCAAGGGCGTCACCACCCCCGAGGAGCAGACGAACGCCGGGCACTTCGCGCCCCTTCGGGTACGCGCCGAGCCCGGGTCGCTGTTCCACGCGCAGTACCCCGCCGCCACGTTCACCCAGTGGACCGGAACTGTCGCCCTGGAGCTGATCCTCAAGGCGTTGGCGCAGGGCATGCCGGACCGGCTGGCGGCCTCCAGTGGCGGCGACGTACCCGGGTTCATGATGGTCGGCCAACACCCGGACACCGGCCAGCTCTTCGCTGTCAGCAACAACGATCCCGTGGGCTGGGGAGGCACGCCGCAGCACGACGGCATCGGCCCGGCGAACCACCTCTGCCAGACCCAGGCGCGCAACACACCCGTCGAGGTGCTGGAGGCGAAGACGGGGATGTTCTTCGAACGGGTGGAGATCCGGACGGACTCCGGTGGCGCGGGTCGTTTCCGGGGTGGTTGTGGCCTGCGGCGCGACATCAGGTTCGCGACGCCCGGTGAGTTCCTCACGGTGATCAAGAAGACGAAGAGCGCGCCGTGGGCTTTGGCCGGTGGGGTGCAGCCGGAGCCGAACCAGGTGGTGGTGTTCCCGGGTACGGATCGGGAGCACCGGGTGAGCACCAAGCGCACGAGCGTGGCGGTGGGGGACCGGGTGACGTTGCTGACCGCCGGTGGCGGTGGGCATGGTGACCCGGGGAGTCGGGATCCGGAGGCGGTCCGGCGGGACGTGGCCGAGGGCTACGTCTCAGCGCAGTCCGCCCGAGACATATATGGAGTGATCGCGTGAGTGCCGCCTATTCGCCCGAGCCGTCGAGCCTGCTGCTCGGCAACTGCACAGTCCTGGACGCCCGCGTCGTGGACGGGATGGACCCCGTCACCGATGCCGGGGTGTGGATCCGCGGTGACCGGATCGCCGCCGTCGGCCGGTACGCGGACGTGGCCGCCGAGGCGCGGGCCGCCGGAGCGCTGACCAGTGTGGACCTGGACGGGGCGTACGTGACCCCCGGACTGGTGAACATGCACACCCACTTCTCGCTGTCACTGCCGGGCTCCGGGGGCGACAACGTCAAGGGGATGGGCGCGTACGACCTCGCGCACTACATGGCCGACGGTGCACGGCGTACGCTGCGCTCCGGCGTGACCACGGTGCGCTGCGTGGCGGAGAAGGACCACGCCGACTTCGCGCTGCGGCGGGCCATCAACGCCGGACGTACCTCGGGCCCACGCATCTACACCGCCGGTCGGGCGCTGGTCTGCACCGGCGGGCACGGCCACGAGAGCAACGACACCCTGGAATGTGACGGCCCTGTCGGCTTCCGTCAGGGCGTACGCAGCCAGATCAAGGCCGGCGCGGACCTGATCAAGGTGATGATCTCGGGTGGCATCGCGGGTGAGCACGAGAGCATCCACACGCCCCAGCTCTTCACCGACGAGATGACCGCGGTGATCGAGACCGCGCATGCGTGGGGCCGCAAGGTGACAGCGCACGCCGGTCCCGCCGAGGTGATCGGCGCGGCAGTGGAACTCGGGTTGGACTGCGTGGAGCACGGCTACCAGCTCACCCCCGAGGTGGCGGCGCGGATGGCCGAACGCGGCACGGCGCTCGTGCCGACGCTGCTGGTGACCCGGTGCAAGGAGTTCTTCGACGAGCTCGGCGTACCGGAGTGGATGCAGTGCCGCTCGCTCGGTGCCGGGCCCCGGCACCTGGAGAGCTTCGACATGGCCGTCGCCGCCGGGGTGGAGGTGCTCCTCGGCAGCGACATGCCCCCGTTCTGGGAGTTCGAGGGCACCACCGCCTCGGTGCGGGAGTTGGAGTACATGTCCGAGCGGATCGGTACCGCGCGGGCGATCCACGCCGGCACGCGTGGCCCCATCCGTTGGCTCGGCGCGGAATCCGACCTCGGCACTGTCGAGGTCGGCAAGCTCGCCGACCTGATCGCGATGGACGCCGACCCGCTGGCCGACACCTCGGCCTTCCGGGACGTGCGGTGGGTGATGAAGGGCGGGCAGATCGTCCGCGACGACCAGAACCAGGAGGACGTGCGATGACGTTCGTGGAAGCAGGCGCGGCGGCGATCGCCGCTGGCATCGATGACATGTACGACGCGTTCCTCGCCGGGGACACCGAGCGGTTCGACACGCACCTGCACGCCGAGGTGACCACCTGGGAGACGCACCTTCCCGGGCCGCTGCGTACCCGTGCCGAGTTGAACGATTACCGCGAGCAGCGCGACGCCGCGGGCCACCGGCCCCAACTGGCGGTGCTCGCCGCGCGGGACAAGCGCATCGACGTGTGGGACGACTTCGGCGTCGCCCGGTACGTGCTGGTCTCCCAGTTGGGCGCGGACGACGAGCCGGAGTTCACCCGGGTCACCGACGTGCTGCGCCGCATCGACGGCCGCTGGGTGATCGTGCACCACCACGCCGAGTTGGTACGGGATCCGGTGGTCGCGGCATGATCCGGCGGCTGGTCGCCGAGCGGACCGGCGAGCCGGCGGACGTGCTGTCGGTGGCCGAACTGCCCGACGACCCGCCGCCGGGTCCCGGTGAGGTGCGGCTCGCCGTGCGCACGGTGGGCCTGAACTTCCTCGACGTCCTGCTGTGCCGGGGCGAGTACCCGGTGCGGCCGGACCCGCCCATGACGCCCGGTGTGGAGGCGGCCGGGCGGGTCGTCGCCGCGGGCGCCGGAGCCGAGCACCTGCTGGGTCAGGAGGTAGTGGCCTGCCCGACGTTGCCGCGCGGCGCGCTCGGAACGACGGTCACTGTGGACGCCGCCGTGGTCGTGCCGCGGCCGTACACAGTCGACCCGGTGACGGCGGCGGCGCTGCCCGTCACCTACCAGACGGCGTGGTTCGCGCTGGAGCGTGCCGGTCTCACGGCCGGGCAGACGGTGCTCGTGCACGCCGGGGCCGGCGGTGTCGGCATCGCCGCCATCCAGCTCGCCGTGGCCCGTGGCGCGCGGGTGTTCGCCACCGCCGGTGGCCCGGCCAAGACGGCGATCTGCCGCGAGCACGGCGCCGCGCTCGCCGTCGACTACGCCTCGGAGGACTTCGTGGCCGCCGTGCTCAAGGCCACCGACGGCCGGGGCGTGGATGTCGTCGTGGACCCCGTGGGCGGCGACGTGTTCGCCCGGTCCTGGGAGTGCCTCGCGTTCGAGGGTCGTCTCGTCGCGGTGGGAACGGCCGGCGGAGCACCTCCACCGGTCGATCCGGTCCGGCTGATGGCGGCGAACGCGACACTCGTCGGCCTGTCCTGGGGTTCCCGGTACCCGTGGCAGCGCGCCTCGGCGGTCGAGGCCGCCTACCAGGAGTTGTTCGACATGTGCGCGTCCGGCGCGGTCCGGCCGCCGGTCAGCAGGGTCGTCTCGCTGGACGAGACACCGGCGGCACTTACCGAACTGGCCGCCCGACGGACCACCGGCAAGATCATCGTACGGATCGACGAGGGGGAGGGACCGTGAGCGACAGCGCCGACGGCGACATGGAGATCTACGACCTGAAGGTGACAGTCGACCGGATCGAGGGTCGGTCGGTGTGCGGCATGGCCGTGGGCGACCACTTCGAACTGACAAACAGCGCGCATCTGCGGCTGCCCGAGGGAAAGCACTTCTGCGTGTACGCGCTCGCGTCGGTGCTTCCGTTCCTCGCCGCGAAGCAGCGTGACCTGGCGGAGGGGGACTGGCTGGCCCAGGACTCCCACTTCATCTGCCCCGACCCGGAGGAGCGACTCGTCATGAAGGTGGAACGGACCTGCCGGCGCACGATGAACTCGGCGGACCTGACATGACAGTCGAGATCGGACTCGGCCTGCAGAGCGACAAGCCCGCCGGCGCGTACGCCCGGCTGGCCCGCGCCGCCGAGTCGCACGGCTTCGACGTGCTCACCGTCTTCGGTGACCTGATGTACCAGCCGCCGATCTTCCCGCTGCTGGAGATGGCACAGGCGACGAGCCGGGTACGCCTCGGCGCGGCCTGCCTGAACCCGTACTCGATGGCCCCGTACGAGATCGCGGGTCAGCTCGCGGCACTTGATCTGGCCTCGCACGGCCGGGCGTACCTGGGGTTGGCGCGCGGGACGTGGCTGGGCGCGGTCGGGCTGCCGCAGCCACGGCCGTTGACAACGATCGAGGAGGCCGTGGAGGTCGTCTACCGCCTGTTGCGGGGCGACCGGACCGGTTTCACCGGCAAGGTCTTCTCGCTGGCGCCGGACACCGCACTGCGCTACGCCGTGCAGCGGCCCAACCCGCCGCTGCTGGTCGGCGCGTGGGGTCCGCAGGGCGCGGCCCTGGCTGGCCGGATCGCCGACGAGATCAAGGTGGGCGGCAGCGCCAACCCCGACATGGTGCCGGTGATCCGGGAGCGTCTGCGGCCGGGCGCGGAGAAGGCCGGGCGCGACGTCGCCGACATCGGCATCGTGCTCGGCGCCGTGACGGTGGTCGACACCGACGGCGAGGCGGCGCGCGCCAAGGCCCGCACCGAGGTGGCGATGTACCTGGCTGTCGTGGCGGAGCTGGACCCGACGGTCGTGCTGCCCGACGACCTGGTGAAGCGGGTCGGCGAGTTGGTCGACGCGGGCGAGGACGAGGCGGCGGGCCGGTTGATCCCTGACGACGTGCTCGACCGGTTCGCGTTCTCCGGCACCCCGGAGCAGGTCGCCGCGCAGGCCCAGGCGCTCATCGACGCGGGCGTGCGCCGGGTCGAGTTCGGCACGCCGCACGGCCTGACCGACGAGCGCGGCGTGGACCTGCTCGGCTCCGCCGTCCTGCCCCTGCTGCGCAGGTGAGTCCCGTGCGGCTCACCGTCGTGCTCGGTCCCGGCCTGGTGGCCGACCACGCGCTGCTGGCGTCGCTCACCGCCGCCACCTGCGCCGAACTCGACGTCACAGGTCGGGTCGTCACCGCCGCCTCGGCCGACGAGATCCGGTCGCTGCTCGCCGCCGCGGATCCGCCGGCGGTGGTGCTGCCCGGCCCGACACCCGAGGCGCGCGCCCTCATCGGCGCCGAACCGCAGAACACCGTCTGGTACGACCCGACGGTCGAGCCGCCGGTGCCCGGCGCGGTCCACCTGGCCGGCCGGGGACTGTGGGGCGTGGCGTGGGCCATCCGGCACGCCGTGCACCGCCTGCGCTCACCCGCCACCCGGATCGCCTACGGCCCGCACCCGGACCAGTGGGGCGACCTGCGGCTGCCGTCCTCCCCGTCCGCCGAGGCGGCGCCGGTCGCGGTGCTGCTGCACGGCGGCTTCTGGCGATCGGTCTGGGGAGCGGACCTGATGGACGCCGTCGCCATCGACCTGGCCGGGCGGGGGTACGCGTCCTGGAACATGGAGTACCGGCGTCCGGACCGCCACGGCTGGGAGGCGACCACCGAGGACGTGGCGGCCGGCGTCGCCGCACTGCGGGACCTCGCGGGCGACGGTTCGCTGGACGCGGACCGGGTCGTGATCCTGGGCCACTCGGCCGGCGGGCAGCTCGCCCTGCGGGTCGCGGCGGACCTGGCGGCGGGTGAGCGTGCTCCCGTCTCCGTCGCGCTTGTGGTGTCGCTGGCCGGGGTGCTCGACCTCACCGAGGGCGAGCGGCGCAACCTCGGCGACGGCGCCATCACCGAGGCCCTGGGCGGCTCGCCGGCCACAGCCCCGCGCCGGTACGCCGAGAGCGACCCCATGCTGCGGCTGCCCATCCGTGTGCCGGCCCTGCTCGTGCAGGGCACAGAGGACAGCCTGGATCTCGTCGACGCCAACCGGCGGTACGCCGAGGCGGCCCGCAGCGCGGGGGACGACGTGCGCTACCTCGAACAGTCGGGGGACCACTTCGCCGTCATCGACCCGGATTCGGCCATCTGGCAGGCCACCATGACCGCCGTGGGACGTCACGTCGACTCGTGAGGCGCGACCTCTCCGGGTGCCCCGCAAAACCCCCGTCACTCTGTTCACGTATGTGAACAGAGTGACGGGGTCGGGGTGCCCGAAGGCGTCAGAACAGCCTGGGCGTGACCACCGAGACCACAGTCGTCACCGAGTCGGTGTCGTTGTACAGCTGGTGCGGCACCGACGACCGCAGGTGCACGCTGTCACCCGGGC
This sequence comes from Micromonospora sp. NRRL B-16802, assembly GCF_001279555.1. Taxonomy (NCBI): domain Bacteria; kingdom Bacillati; phylum Actinomycetota; class Actinomycetes; order Micromonosporales; family Micromonosporaceae; genus Micromonospora; species Micromonospora sp. NRRL B-16802. Next base: position 70,232 of record NZ_LGEB01000060.1, read on the forward strand.
ACAGCCGGTGCTCGACGCCCTCGACCTCGTAGAGCAGCTCGCCGGAGATGACGTAGGCGAACTCCTCGCCGCTGTGGCCGTACGCGTTCTCCCGCCGGCCGCCGGGGGCGATGTGCACGAGCATCGGTTCGAGCACCAGCTCCGGCCCCCGGTCGGAGAGCATGCGGTAGGTCTGCTGCCCGGAGACGTACTGCGTGGTCACCGTCTCTGCCCTGGTGAGCGTGAAATGCCGGGGAAGCGGCGCTGCGGCGCTGTCGGGGGAGCTGGTGCCGGAGTCGAAGAAATCCGCCACCGAGTGGTCGAGCGCCTTGGCGACGCTGCCGAGCGCGGTCAGGCCGATGGACGAGATGCCGCGCTCCACCTGGGACAGGAAGCCGATCGACAACCCGGCGCGGGAGGCAAGGCCGCGCAGGGTGAGCCCGCGCTCCTTGCGGTACCGCCGGATGCGGGCGCCGACCACGCCGGCCGGGGTGCTCTCCTCCGCTGGGCCACCCGGGCCGGCCTGCTCCGACGGCGGCTGACTGTTCATGGACCGCACGAGGACCTCCTGTCGAGGTGGCGGGGGAGCCCGCCCGACTTTGTTCGATGGTATCGAACAAGCCTGCGGACATGCGAGAGGGAGCGCGAGGAAGCGCCCCTCCCGATCGGGACCAATCGGGAAGGGCGCCTCGTCATCGGCTCAGCGCGAGAGTCGGGCCTTCAGGGCCGGCTCAGCCGACCTCCACGCCGTCGACCTGCGGGCCGGTCGGCGGCAGCTGATAGCCGTGCCGCGTCATGCTCCAGTCCGGCCGCACCTCGCAGGGAGCGCAGTCGTACCAGAACGTGGCAGGTGTCCGACCGCTCACCGGGTTGCGGTAGTGGAACCACATCGGCACGATGTCGGGCCACTGGATGTATTCGGGGCTGCCGCCGCGGAAGCCCCTGGACCGCTCGCCGAGCGCGCTGTGCAGAACGTCCGGCGGGTAGATGTTCACGAGATTGCTCGGCGGCGGGTCGGGCAGGCTCGGATCGCGCGGGACCGCGCCACCCCAGCCCTGGGCCCAGTTTGCCGACTGCCAGTAGAACTCGTCGATGTCCAGACTCCAGATCCGCCAGATCCCGTCCTCGAGGACGAACTGGTCGTTGTACATCGCGCCGTTTATGTACCCGGCGTTGTTCGCCGAGGCGTTGACGTGCATCAGTCGGGCCCGGACCGCCGTCGAGCGACCGTCGTGCGATACGTCGATCACCGGTTGCGGCCGCCAGTGCAGCACGAGGAAGGACTTCGTCGTGGGCGGCGGGGTGTTGCCGTACGTGGCGACCACCGAGCCGAGGATCCGTTCGCGCGTGCCGTTCCAGCCGGCGAACGGCGACAACTTGTGGCCCTTCACCGCGTGCACCGCCGCCATCTCCGGCCAACGGCTGTCGTCGATGTAGTAGCTGTACGCCGCCGAGACGTTCTCGGACCCGTCGTAGGCGAGCGAACGGCTCAACCTCCGCTGGAGGTCAGCGAGGTCGCGCTTGGGGCCCTGCGGCGCGCCGGCCGCCTTGCCGGGCTTCGACGCGGGCGTACGGCCGGCGACGTCGAGGAACTTCGGCACCTTCACGGACGCGACCGGGCCGGTACCGCCGTCGCCCCAACCAGTGCCGTACGGCGCCGTGATCAGGGGCGTCAGGTGCATCTCCTTGAGCTTCCACAGGCCGCCCTGCTTGACGAAGCTGTTCCGGAAGACGGAGAACTGCCAGGACGCGCCGCTCGCGTCGTTGAGCATGCCGACCTCGATGCCGCGCGTGGTCGCCTTGGTGCTGTTCTTCTCGACGTCGACGATCGTGTCGAACTGCGGCCGGTCGTTGAGGATGCCCTGCGTCAGACCTTCCGGGCCCATTCGTTCCATCGCCTGGCGTACGCCGCTGGCGTTGCGGAACTCGCCCACGCCGTCGATGGTGACCTTCGCGCCGTTGGCGAAGAGGTCGACGACGTCCGTCCACATCCGACGGTCCACGTAGTAGCCGTACGAGTGCTGGAGATTGCGCACCGAGTCCTCGTCGTTGAGCGCCTCGATGCGGTCGGCGAGCTCCTTCGCGTTGAACCTGGTCCTGGGCGCCTCCCCGGTCGCCGCGGGGATCGGCACTCCGGCGACGTCGGGCGTGAAGTGGTAGGGAACGACCGGCACCGGCTGCCGGTTGATCGTCCGGAACCCGGTGGTGTAATCCCCCTCGTAGAGCGGGTAGTAGCGCAGCAGCGAGATCTTCCACTCGCCGTTTTCCAGCACGTACTCGTTCTGGTAGATGCCGCCGTCGATGCGGGCCGCGCCGGCGCCGTCGCCCAGGAAGCGGATCCCGGACCAGCGGCCCTTCGCGGTGCGGCCGTCGGTCGACAGGTTGACAAGTGGTTGGTCGATCACAGTGGTGTGCAGCGCGCCCTGGTTCGCGCCGTTCATCGCCCCGGCCTCGGTGGCCAGCCATCCCTTGATGGCCTGGTGGCCCGTCACGACCTGGTTGCCCCACTGGAGCGTGCCGTTGCCGCTGAACAGCTCCGCCATGTCCGCCCAGCGCCCGAACTGGGCCAGGTGGGCGTAGGAGCGCTGCACGTCCTTGACCTCGCGCAGCGATTCGACCCGCTCGACGTCGCGGGCCAGCGAGTCGAGGCTCACCGGGGCGTTGGTGCTCGCTGATGCCTGCGGTGCCCGCACGGCGACGTTCACGCTGACCGCCAGCAACAGCCCTGTCGCCGCTGCCGTCAGCCGTCTTGTCGAAGGTTTCATGGTCACATCCCTATCCGTGCTGCCGCGCGGACCCCGCGCGGTCGGGTGGGGGGACATCGGCATCGCCGGTCCGGGATGGAGGGCGATGCCGTGAAACGTACGCGACATGTTCATGCAACGCAACGGCCGAATCGGCTAGTGAACATCGTAGGGTAGCCGAGTCTCTTTCGGACATCTTCCGAACATTCGGTTCGCCTGATGCCCAGCTTGTGCGTCGACCGGGGCGGAAATCGGCGGCAGGTGAGTCGGCCCGCCAGCCGGTAGGGTCGTCGCGTGGATCTGGACGAGACGGCCGCCCGGCTCGGGGTGCCCGTGGCGGACGTCGAACGCGTACACCGCCTCGCCGGCGACCACCCCTCGGCTCCGCTGCCACCCAAGGACGACGCACCCGCGCTCCTCGACCGACTGGCAGTGCGGCCCGACGACGCAGCCGAGATCATGCACGGCTGGCCAGATCCGGGCTCCCCACTGTGGACTCCCGAGCTGCGCTGGCTGCTCGACCGCTCGACCGCCCTGGTCCGCGCCGACCTCGGCGGCCACACCTGGCTGCCGCCCGGTCCGGAGCTGCCCCGCGAGCGAGGCCCCGCCTGGCGGCACCTCTACGTGTACGCGTACCTGGCCCTTGTCGACGTTGCCAGGGGATACCACAGCGACCACGGGGTCGCCGACGCCGTCACCTGGACGTCCCTCGCCGACCTCGGCCGCAACCTCGCCGTCGACCGACGGATGCGCGGCGAGGGCTGGCCGGTGATGCAGAGCTGGCTGACGCTGCACGCGCGCGGTGCCGTCTATGAGTTGGGCCGCCTGCAACACCATCGCGGCGGCGCCACCATCGACCTGCACATCCCCGAGGCGGGGCCGCTGACCCCACAGGCGATCGACGCGTCACTCGACGAGGCCCGCGCGTTCTTCCCGCGCCACTTCCCCGACGAGCACTACACGGCGTTCGCCTGCGGCTCGTGGCTGCTCGATCCGCAACTGCGGGAATACCTGCCGGAGGACTCCAACATCGTCAGGTTCCAGCGTCGGTTCGAGCTGGAGCCCTACGAGGAGCCGGAAGGGCTGGACGCCGACGTCGAGGTGCTGCGGTTCGTGTTCCGCACCCTGACCACGCCGCTCGACCAACTCCCACGCCGTACCGCGCTCCAGCGCGCCGCCGTCGACCATCTCCGGGCCGGACGTCACTGGCGCTGGCGCCGCGGCCACTTCCCGATCTAGGTCGCCTGCTCGTTGAACGCCACGCGGACGTCGTTTGGCCGGTCGCGCCGCCCGACGGATGGCAATGTGAGGTCCATGAACAGGACGGACGTTGCCGATTGGATCGCCGGCTACGAGCGGGCGTGGCGGACGCCGGGCACTGACGCGTTGGCCGCTCTCTTCACCGAGGACGCGAGGTACCAGCAGGGCCCGTACTGGACGCCTGTCGTCGGTCTGCCGGCCATCGCCCGGATGTGGGAAAAGCAGCGCGAGGGCCCCGACGAGATATTCCAGATGACCACGGAGATCGTCGCTGTCGACGGCGACACGGCGGTGTCGCGCCAGGAGGTCCGCTACGGCGACCCGGTGCACCAGGAGTACCGCGACCTGTGGGTCATGCGGTTCGCCGACGATGGGCGTTGCCGGTCGTTCGAGGAGTGGCCCTTCTGGCCGGGACAGCAGCCAGCCAACTCGCCGGACGGGCCGTGAACGAAGCCTCCGCCACGGCCGCCTGACCGGCCCGGTCGATCAACGACCTCGCGCCCCGGGGGTGTGGCTGCCGTGCTGTAAGAACGGCACGGCAGCCACCTCGGGTGTCACCTGTTGTGCTTCTCCTGGCACGGCACGCAGAAGCGGGCGTGCGGGAGAACCTCGAGCCGCTCTGCCGGAATGGACTTGCCGCACTTCTGGCAGGCGCCGTAGGTGCCGTCCGAGATCCGGCCCAGCGCGCCGGTGATCTGCTCGATGTTGCGGCGGGTGGCCGACAACAGCGCGGCCTGGTGGTGGGCCTCGCTGGGGTCGCCGGTGTCCGCGCTGAGTTCGGTCAGTTCCCGCAGCCGCGCCGTCTGTGTGGCGAAGTCGTCGGCCAGGGACGCGCGCAGATCAGCCAGCCAACTGCGGTCGACGGCACGATGATCGATGCTCATGGTCTGCCTTTCAAATGGATCCGGGTAAAGAAAAAGGGCCGAAGCTGGATAGCTTCGCCCTGGCGGTCGTTTTGGGATGCAACGATTCCGCGGGAGGGCTTCGACCGCTTCGCGCCGGGCTCGACAGCCCCTGTGTAGGCGCGAAGTGCGGTGCGCGGACCACAGGCACCCGCATCCCCGCCATGCGCTGCGGCGCCGCCGTCACGTGGGCAACGCCGAGCACCGTCACGTGAGTGACGGTAGGCGAGCAGAACGTGACCGATGGCATGCATCCACCATAGGTTGATGTCTGCCCTAAAGCCAACGCCCTTCGCCGGATGGCCGGCGCAGCGGCGTGACCCGCGCGGCGTGCCGCCCAGGCTGCGGTGGTTCGTTCCCTTGACTGCCGGCCTGTGGCTCCGGGTCCGATTCGTGTGCCCTGCGGGCCGACCCGCGGCGCGCGGGGCGGTTGATCAAGTTATGCGTGGGCGTCGATGTTAGCGCCAATCAGCGGCCGGCTCCAAGGAGCCCAGCTCTGAGCCGTTGCGGCTGTCGGAGGTGAGGCCCACGGTGCCCGGCCGGGAGTGCTCACGCCTGTGGCGACAGCCTGTCACCGCCTGATGATTCCGGAACATTACGTCTTGACGAACAGCATGTTATCGCTCACAGTCGATGCTCAAGGACGACGATACCTGTGGCTTTCCGGGCGAGCCAGCCTCGTCGATCTGGATTCAGGCGTGCGCCAGGGCATGCAGACGTCTTGTAACCGCACATGTTCTCGACGCATGCCTCCGGCCACGCGTCGCGGTGCGCCCATCTTCGGGCAGACCGTTCGGCTCTTGGTCATGTCAAGGAGGATCATGTCTGCCTTTGGTAGGTCTCCATCGATCGCGCCGCCGTCGAAGCGACGGCGCGGATGGTTGCCGCGGTTGGTCACCGCCGGCGTGGCGGCAATGCTGGTAGGCGGTGCCGCCGTGGCGGTGGTGTCCTCACCCGCCGCCGCGGCGACTGTCGACACCAACGCGTGGTACGTACTGGTCAACCGCAACAGCGGCAAGGCCCTGGACGTGTACAACCTGGCCACGAATGACGGCGCGCGGATCACGCAGTGGGCGCGCAACAACGGCAACCAGCAGCAGTGGCAGTTCGTGGACTCCGGCGGTGGCTACTACCGGGTGAAGTCACGGCTGTCCGGCAAGGTGCTGGACGTCTACAACTTCTCCACCGCCAACGGCGGCAGCATCGTGCAGTGGAGCGACGGCAACGGCGTCAACCAGCAGTTCCGGTTGGCCGATTCGGACAGCGGCTACATCCGGCTGATCAACCGGAACAGCAACAAGGTCGTGGAGGTGCAGGGCGCCTCGACCGCCGACGGCGGAAACATCGTCCAGTACGACGACTGGAATGGTGCCAACCAGCAGTGGCAGCTCGTCCGCGTCGACGGTGGAGGCAACCCCACCACGCCGCCTCCGACGACTCCGCCGCCGGGAGGCACGTGCAACCTGCCGTCGACGTACCGGTGGTCGTCGACTGGTGTGTTGGCGCAGCCGAGGTCGGGTTGGGTGTCGTTGAAGGACTTCACGGTGGCGCCGTACAACGGTCGGCAGTTGGTGTATGCGACCACGCATGACACGGGTACGCGGTGGGGTTCGATGAACTTCAGCTTGTTCACGAACTACTCC